>JANZKD010000161.1 GCA_025061245.1 Candidatus Culexmicrobium profundum | reverse complement strand
GCTAGAAGAAGTATTGTAGCTAAACACTTCATCAAGAAGAATTCAGTAATCACTGAAGATGACATTGACTTTAAAAGACCAGGGACTGGCATTTCTCCTAAATTTGCACATTTAGTTATAGGGAGAAAGGCTAAAAGAGATATAAATCCTGATGAAATATTAAAGTGGGATGACATCTATTAGCTCAAGTTAATCAGCATTAGACCAATTAGTAACTTTAAATTTTCGTTTATTTACGTTCATAGGGCTTTATTTTCAATTACTATACTTTGTCGCTTATTTTTTATGTTCATTACTTCAATTATTTATTGGTGATTTAATGATTGTTAAGTCTGCTATTATTCCTGCTGCTGGTTTAGGTACTAGGATGCTTCCATATACTAAAGAGGTTCCTAAGGAGATGCTCCCAGTTGTAGTTAAGACTGATGCTTCCTTCGAGTTTAAACCAGTATTACACTTTATTTTTGATGCCCTGTATGATGTTGGAGTTAGATACTTCTACTTTATTGTTGGTAGGGGTAAGCGCATAATTGAGGATTACTTTACACCAGACTGGAAATATGTTGAGCATTTAGAGCATATTGGTAAGTCTAAGTTGGCTGATAGACTTAGAGTTTTCTATAATAAGCTTGAAAAATGTAATATTTTGATGGTTAATCAGCCTGTTCCCAGGGGTTTTGGTGATGCTGTTTTGAGAGCTGCACCCTTCATGGCGTCTGAACCATTCTTCATACATGCAGGTGATGACATTTTATATCCTAATCATAGCAGTAATCTTTCTATGATGATTGATCATTATGAGAAGCATGGTTTAGATGGTGTCTTACTATATGAGAAGGTTGATAATCCTGAGCTTTATGGTGTTATTGTAGGTGAAGAGATTGGTGATTATATTGTGGTTGAACGTGTGGTTGAGAAGCCCAAGTTTTCTCCAAGTAATAATGCTATTGTGGCTGTATACTTGTTTAATGGCTCTCTCTTTCATGCCTTAAAGGAAACTAAGCCTAAGAGTGGGGAACATCAATTGACTGATGCGATTGATTATCTCTTAAGGAGTGAGAAGCAAATTCATGCTTTAAAGATTAAGGGTAGTAGGGTTGATTTAGGCTTGCCGGAGCATTATTTAAGGGCTTTAAAGCTTTTTTCTGAAATGTTTTGATGGAGGTTTGTTTATGGATGTGAAGAAAGTTTCAGTTTTTGGTTTAGGTTATGTGGGTTTAACTTTCTCTGTTTGTCTTGCAAGTAGAGGTTTTAATGTTGTTGGTGTTGATGTTGATACAGTTAAAGTTAAGCTGATTAATAGTGGTGAGACTCCATTTTATGAGTCTAAATTGAAGGATTTGTTAACTAAAGTTTTGGGTGAAAATAATTTTCGTTGCACTATTAATGCTAAGGAGGCTGTTTTAAACAGCTTTGCATCCTTTATTTGTGTTGGTACTCCTAGCAAGCCTGATGGAAGTATTGATTTAAAATATATTAGGAGTGTTTCTCGCAGCATTGGGGTTGCATTGAAGGATAAAGATGATTACCATCTAATTGTTGTTAGGAGTACCGTCACTCCGGGTACTACGCGTAATATAGTTAAGAGAGTTGTTGAGCGTTTTAGTGGTAAGAAGTGTGGTGTTGATTTTGGTTTGTGTATGAATCCCGAGTTTTTGAGGGAGGGTTCTGCTATCAATGACATCTTTAATTCTGATAGAGTTATTATTGGGGAATTCGACTCTGAATCTGGAGACCTATTAAAGAGGCTTTACGTTGAGTTTTATGGGGATGATTTGCCTCCAATGTTGAGGACTACTCTTGAGAATGCTGAGTTTATTAAGTATGCTAATAATGCTTTTTTGGCTATGAAGATTAGCTTCATTAATGAAATAGCTAATATTTGTGAGAAAGTTAAGGGTGCGGATGTAACTCTAATTGCTAGGGGGTTGGGGTTAGATCATCGTATTAATCATCTTTTCCTTAATGCCGGGTTGGGTTGGGGTGGCTCTTGTTTCCCTAAGGATTTAGATGCGTTAATTGCTTTTTCTAAGAAATTAAGTTATAATCCCATTTTACTTGATGCGGTGAGGAGGGTTAATGAGCTTCAGCCACTTAGAGCAGTTGAGATGGCTAAGAAGCTTATTAGGAGGTTGAAGGGTAAGAGGATAGCCATTTTAGGGTTGGCTTTTAAGCCTGGTACTGATGATATGCGTAACGCTGTTTCAATTGGAATCATCAACAAGTTGATTGAGGAAGGCGCCGTTGTTGTAGCGTATGATCCTGCTGCCATGGATAATGCAAAGAAAATTTTTGGAGATTCAATTGAATATGCCTCCTCTATTGTTGATTGCCTCAGAGATGCTGACTGTGCCATACTTGTCACGGAATGGGATGAATTTAGAGAATTAACTCCTGAAGACTTCATTAAATATATGAAGACTCCGGCGGTAATCGATGGGAGAAGAATATTTCATCCCAAAGAGTTTTCCTCTAAATTGAAGTTTGCAGCGATAGGTCTAGGTAAATTTGTAGATTAAGTGTTTTAGTGAAGTAGTTTTCTTATAAGGAAGGTGATTGTTTTAATTGAATTGGCGCAGACTAATCGATGAGTATATGCTGTCAACGTTTATTGAGTTAACTTTCTTTCAATTCTATGTTTTATTTGTAATTAGGGTTTAGGAAAACTATAATTTGAAATTATGGTTCTGTAATTATATGTGAGGGGTCTTGATCTCTAGTGACATTAAGTGTAAAGTTGGATGCATTGTAATTGCAAGGGATGAAGAGGCTAATATTGGTAGATGTTTAAGAAGTCTTAGAAATCAGTTGTTGAAACCATATATTGTAGTTGTTGATGATGGAAGTATAGATAAGACTCTGGTTATTGCGAGAAGGTTTTCTGATTATGTTGTATCTTTACCTAGACATGATGAAAGTTGGGCTGGAAGACCTGAACTTGCAAGTGTATTTAATCAAGGTTTTAAAGTGCTTAGAGATGTTGGTGTTGATTATGTGATGGTTAGTGGTGCAGATGCTTTTTATCCTAGCTACTATGTTTCTAAACTTGTTAGGAGAATGAATAGTTATAATATAACTATTGCAAGTGGAATTGCAATTGGTGAGAGAACTAGTTTTCTTGCAGTTAGAGGGTCTGGAAGGATAATTGAGTCTAATTGGTTTAAAACGGTTGGTTATAGGTATCCCCTAAATTATGGTTTTGAAAGTTACATTATTTTTAGGGCTCTCATGGATGGGTGTAAAGTTAAGGTTTTCAAGGATTTACTTTTCATCTTATATAGAAAGACTTCTTCTTCTCCTAAAAGGGCATATCATTGGGGTAAGGCTATGAGGGCTTTGAATTATTGGTGGTTATTTGCTTTGCGTAGATGTATTGATTTTGGATTTAAGGGGTTTTTCAGTATGCTTAAGGGTTATTTATCAAGTGATGTTGTTTGCTATGAAGATTTAGCTTCATTCGTCCCTGATTTCCAAAAACGATATTTTGTTAGACGTATTTTAGGTCGTTTCTCTTATTAGATGCTTATTATGGTATTTTTCTTTTCGCATAAATATACCCTGAAAGTACTTCTGGTCTTAAATATATTAGACTGTGTAGAATAACTTTCCAAAGTGGATTTCTTTTCACAGCCCAATATAAATAGCCTTTTATGTAGCGTCTTTCCTTAGTTTCTCTTGGCCTTAAATGTATAGAGTTGGTCTTTATAAAAAGTGTCTTATATTTTTTAGATATTGATTCTTTTAAGTGTGTGTCTTCCGCTCTTATTATTTTTTTAACTTTTTCTTGATCTTCTGTTTCTATCCAAGCTTTCTTTGAGAAGGCATATATTCCTGTAAATCCAATTTTTGGGTTTATTGTTGATGCTAATCTAGTTATGAAGTCTTGAAATGTTATTGGATAATTTTTCCTTCCAAAACTTATTAAAGCCACGTTGCCTTTGCTTATTTCTCTTATGTGTTCTCTTATTTTTGTGTCCAGTATTGTATCTGCATCTGTATTGAGTATAATGTTGTTTTTAGCTAGTTTGAAGCCGTATCTTCTTAGGAAGGCTACTCTAAATCTCCATTCTGGTGATGGTTCATTTAATTCTATAAATCTTGTTTTTTCTAGATATTTGAAATGTCTGGCTATTTTTCTGGCTACTTTCAGGCTGTTGTCTGTGCACCTGTCAAAGATTAAGATTACTTCGTCGGGCTTTAACCTGTATATTGATGGTAGGCTATAGTATAGAAATTTCTCTTCATTATGTATTGGCATTACAACGCTAAATTTCACGTTTTTCTCTGTGTTTGTTTCCGCTTCGTTCTTAATCATTACTATTCACAGTCCTGCTTTCTAATAAGATTAGGTTGTTAATCTTTATTTGTTTTAAGTCATAGCCATAGGTATATTATTCTTATTTTTGTTTCCTTGTTTTTAGATTCTAATTCCTTTCTTATTAGATGTGATAAGTATGAATTCTCAATGTAGCCTCCTATTTCATCGTATATTTCATGGATTAATGTTTCATTTTCAATTAAGGGGTTTATGACTTGTTTCATTCTTCCCTTTCTTACTGTTTTAGGTAGCTTTTTGATTGTAGGTTGTATTTCTCTGCTATCTTGATTAGTATGTATTTGTTTATTTTTGTGTGGTATTTGAGTTTTGATGGTATCCTATACATGGTTAACATTAGTTTTGCATCTAGGTATGGTGTTTTTGATTTCAGTTGTATTTGTTGGGTGTTGTTCTTTCTATGCTTATGATTGATCCTCCGAGTCCAGCATATACTTCCTTGTAGCCTCTTTTCTGTAGCTCTCTTAGTATTTCATAGTGGTTTATGAAGGCTGCTTTGCTGTTGGTTCTTCAATGCTGCTTATTGCCTCTGAATATTTTTCTGGTATCTCTTCTCTCTTTGCTTTGAATTCTAGTTTTATTATGGGGGATGTTTAGGTATTCTGCGATTTTATGTGCGTTTTCATATTCGCTGTATAGGTTTAGGATTGCTAGGTTTATGGCTGTTAAGTTCTCGTTATACCTTGTTATTAGTGCTGCTAGTAGGGTTGAGTCTAAACCTCCACTCAGCATTATGGCTGGTTTCTCGCTTTTTTATACTCTTTTTCTCACTGCTTCCTTCATGCATTCATAGGTGGTTTCTAGGATTTTCTCGGTTAGGTTTGGTGGTTTTTCAATAGTTGATGTAGTCTTTATAAGTGATTGTTTTTTCATGGCTTTCTATTTTATTGTTACTTTTTCTCCTGGAGATGTTTTTGTGAATCACTTTATTAGTGTGGTTTTATTGGCGGTATGCCTGTGGCTAGGTAGAAGAGTGTTGCTTTGGTGTTTAGCTTTGTTTCTACTCCCAGTTTTTCATTGTTTTTGTTAGGTGTCTTAGTGATGTGCTGAAGGCTATGTGGTTTTTGTCTTGGTAGAAGTATACTCTCTTTGTATTGAAGTGATCTACTTTTATTTTGATTTTGCTTGATGTTAGCGCTACTTTTGTTGAGTCTGATTCTAGTGCTTTTGGGGTGTTTGTGTAGGTTATTGTTATTTTTCCATCTTTTTTGTCTATTATTATGTTGTTTTCATTGCTGTAGCCTATAATTGTGTTTGATTTGGGTTTTATTACTTCTATTGTTTGGTTGTAGAGTTTTTTGGCTGTGTTTATGAGGGGGTCTTCAATGTTTGTCAGTTCTTTGTTTTTGCTTGTGTAGCCGAATATTATTGGTATTATTTTTCCCTGTGTTATAGAGGTATTACCGCTCCTGGATTTAAAATGTTGTTTGGGTCGAATACTTCCTTTATCTTCTTCATTAATTCTAGTTGTTTTTTGTCCATGTAGTTGGTTAGGCTTGATTTCCTTATTCTTCCTATTCCATGTTCTCCTGTTATTACTCCTCCCAGTTTGAATGCTGCGTCGTATATTTCGTTTCTAAGTTTTTCAATGTATTCTATGCTTTTTCCTTCATCCATTATGTGTATGTGTAGGTTTCCATCTCCAGCATGACCGTAGGCTGGTAGATATGCATTATATTTCTCTGCTATTCTGTCTACTTCATCTATGAATTTTCCTATGTTTGCTGGTGGTACTGTTGTGTCTAGTATGTCTGCTGTGTTTGGTTTTAGGGCTAGATATATGTTGCTTCTAATTCTAAGTATTCTCTCCTGCTGATCTCTCGGCTCTGCGAATAGGGGTTCTAATGCTCCATTTTGCTGGCACATTTCTGCTATTCTCAAGCTTTCTTGGAGCATTTGATCTCTACTTTGCTCTGCCACTATTACTAGTAGGTAGCATTTTCCCTCCTTCACCGGCCATACTTCTCCTAGTTGTTTTGCTGTTTTCTC
>JANZKD010000296.1 GCA_025061245.1 Candidatus Culexmicrobium profundum | reverse complement strand
ACAATATTCATAAACTTAATAGAATGGGTTTATCATGGAGTGAAATTGCAAATAGGCTTGATGAGTTGATCGAAAGTCCAGTTAGAAGTCTATGTAGTTCCTTTAATCCTAAGGATAAGATTTTAAATATCACTGTTGATGGTCAAGTTATTCCTTTGGACGTTAACTTATCAGCAGCTGCTAATGCGTCTCAGTTTTTTGATAGATCTAAGAAGTTTCATAGGCGTGCAGTTAATGCTGAGAGGGCTGTTGAAGAGTTAAAGTTAAAGATTAAGGATGAGGTTGAGGAGTGTTTGAGAAAGAGAATAGTGAAACCTTTAAAGATTACGGGAATTGTTCGGAGAAAGAAGTGGTATGAAAACTTTAGATGGTTTATTTCTTCTAATGGATTTCTGGTTGTTGGTGGACGTGATGCTTCCCAAAATGAATCGCTAGTTAGAAAGCGTCTCAATGAAAATGATATATTTGTTCACGCTGAAATTCATGGTGCCCCAGCTGTGATTATTAAAAGTGAAGGAAAAGAGGTTCCTAATGAGACTATATGGGAGGCAGCTCAATTTGCTGTTTCCTATTCTAAGGCTTGGACAGCTGGATTAGAGGCTGCTTCAGCTTTTTGGGTTTATGGTAATCAAGTTTCGAAGACTCCTCCATCTGGTGAATATTTAGCGCGTGGAGCCTTCATGATATATGGTAAAAGAAATTATTTGAAAAATATTCCATTGAGACTTTCTATTGGTTTTGATTTCGTTAATGATTATTTAAGGTTGATTGCTGGTCCTCCGTCCGCCATTAAAAGGGTAACTGAGTATTATGTATTGTTGGCTCCAGGAGAAATTCCTAGAGATGAAGCTGCAAGGAGAATTAAGGCTATCTTAATTGACTTAGTTGAGTCTTCTCTTAAAGAAGGGCTAAAAAAATTGTCTACGAGTATGATATTAGAGCTTTTACCTAAAGGGGGTTTTAGATTTCTTTAGTGTCATCTTTAATTTATCAGAAGATTAAATTATACTTAAAGCCATATTTGAATTGGTGATTTCAGTGGCTTCACCGAGAGTTGAAGGAATTACAGTTGAAGATGTAATGACTAGAGAGTTGATTACAGCTCCTCCTTCTGCTACAACTGATAAAATTGCCATGTTAATGCGGGAGTTTAATATTGGGAGTGTTATTATTGTTGATGATAAGGGTAATCCTATTGGAATTGTAACAGAGAGAGATTTAGTTATCCATGTTTTAGCTAATAATTTAAATCCATCAACTGTCCTGGTTCAGAATATTATGTCTTCTCCAGTAATATCTGTTGATATCAAGACTTCTCTAATTGATGCAGTAAAATTAATGGCTAAGAGGAAGATTAGACGGTTAATCGTTATGGATAAAGGTAAATTGGTAGGTATTATAACGTCTAGGGATATACTTTCCGTTGCACCTGAAGTAATTGAAATTCTATTAGAAACTGTGAAGATTTCTGAGGGAGAGCTTTCATATGGAGAGGTTTTTGCAGGTTATTGTGATGATTGTGGTGAATGGTCTGACTTATTAAAGGAGGTTAATGGAAAATTTCTATGTCCGGATTGTAGAAGTAATTATGTATATTAAGTTAAAAAATTAGAAAATTTAATTTATCTACTGTCCTACTTCTATTTGGGTTAAAGTATGCCTATCAGAGTTTCAGATATAATGACACCTAAAGTTGTAGTAATTTCTCCTAAAGACACCTTGGCGAGAGCAAGAAACTTAATGCTTCACCATGATATAAGCCGCTTAATTGTTGTAGATGAAAATCTTAAGCCAATTGGAATTTTAACTGAAACTGATATTGCTATGAGAGTTTGGGAGGAAAGTGGAGGGAAAATTGCTCGAACTATTGATGAAATTTTAGTTGAAGAAGTTATGTCTTCTCCAGTTATCTATATTGGTCCTAGAACCTACATTAGAAATGCTGCTAAAATAATGATTAAAAGGGGAATTAGCGGTCTTCCAGTTGTTGATAGTAATTTAAAGTTACTTGGAATAGTAACTAAAACTGATTTAACGAGAGCTTATGCATTGAATTATTCTGGAGTGCTTAAGGTTTCAGAGGTTATGTCTTCCCCCGTAATAACAGTTTTTCCTTCCCATACTATCTATAGAGTTGGAAGATTAATGAATCAATATAAGATAAGTAGAGTTGTTGTAGTTGATGGAAAAGTTCCTGTAGGTGTAGTTACAAAGACGGATTTAACTTTTGTTACTCTCTCTTTTAAACCAAGAAGAGTGAAATATATTAGAGAAACAGGTGAGCGGGGGAGAGTTACTAGAACAGTTAAAACTTTTAGAATCCCTATTGTAGCTGACATAATGACTTCTAATCCAATAACCATTAATGAGGATGAAGATTCTGCTGAAGCAGCTAAAATAATGATAGAAAAAAGAATTAGTGGGATGCCAGTCGTAGATGATAATAATTTATTGAAGGGAATAGTAACTAAAACTGATATTGTCAAAGCAATATTAATGCTTCCTCCAAGGTGAATTTACCATGGCAATTGCACGTGACTTTATGGTTGAGCCTATTAAAATCGATAAGGATCAATCTCTAGTTCTAGCTTTAGATTTAATGGAGGACAATAATTTAAGCTGTTTAGCTGTGGTTGATAATGGGGAAGTTATTGGCTTAATAACAATACGTGAAATTTTAAAGAGAATTTGGAGTGAACGTGTTAGGTTAACTTCTCTTTCAAGTCTATATGTTACAAGTGTGATGATAGATAATCCAATAACTATTTCTCCCAGTATGACAGTGAGTGAGATTGCTTCAATACTTATTAAGCATGATCTCTGCGTTCTCCCAGTTGTTGAGAATGGAAGTTTAATTGGTTTAGTAACTGAAGAGAGCTTGTTAAGAGCTTGTCTGAGAATAGATGATCCAGTGGACATTATTTTACAACATGACTATCCAAAGATTAAACCTGAAGATAAAATTTTATATGTTAGAGGTTTAATGATTGAGAGAAATTTCTCTGTTCTTCCAGTAGTTAAAAATGGAAAGATCATAGGTTTAATCTCAGATGTTGACGTTGTTAAATTAATACGGCTCTTTTATGAACGTGTCCCTGAAAAATATAGGAGGATGCGTATAAGATACCTAATTGTTTCAGATGCAATGCGTCGAGCTCCACCCAAAATAACTCTAGGTACACCAGCAAGTAAAGCTGCAGAGTTTATGATAAACGAGAACTCGAGGGGAATAATAGTTGTAGATTCTAGAGGAGAGTTTACTGGTGTTTTACAATTAAGAGACCTAATTAAAAATTTAATTTAAGGGGAAATATATTGGTGGACTTAGTAATTCATGGTTGCAAGATATTTTATAGGGGCCGGCTTTTAGAGGCTTCAATAGCCATAGATCGTGGAAAAATAGTTAAAATAGGAAAGGAAGACACGATGCCCAATGCTGAGAAAGAGTATCGCTTTCAAGATAAAATAATGCTGCCTGGAGTAATTGATGCTCATGTTCACTTAAGAGATCAAGAGTTATCCTATAAGGAAACTTTCGAAACTGGAACTATGGCTGCAGCTGCAGGGGGAATTACAACAGTCTTGGATATGCCAAATAATAAGCCTGTAACAGATTCTTCAGAGGCCCTACTTAAGAGAATGGTAGCTGCAAAGGGTAGAATCTATGTTAACGTTGGTTTCTATTCTGCTTTCCCTGCTAATCCTAATGACATTTATGAGATAATCAAGATTGGTGCAATTGGCTTTAAAATTAATTTGAGCAGACAAATCGGTTCCCTCAATGTTGATGATGACAATGCCATAACTTCTTACCTTAAAAATCTTAGAAACATAAGCTTCCCAGTTTCAATACATGCTGAAGATCATAAAACAATTTCAGAGTTGGAGGAAAGCTTTAAGTCTTCAAATAAAAATAGCCATGAATACTTCCTTGAAGCCCACCCACCAATTGCGGAAGTAAAAGCATTGAAGAGGATGCTTAATATTGCTAGAAAGCTGAACATCAAGTTACATATAGCTCATCTAACCACAGAGAGTGGTCTTCAAATAATTAAAGAAAATAGAGAAACCTTTACATGTGAAGTAACACCTCATCACCTCTTCTTAACAAAAGATAAAATTGAAGATTTAAATGGATTTGCAATTATGGAGCCTCCTTTACGGACAAACAGCGATGTCCAAGCTCTTTGGAGGGGAATGAGAGAGGGAGTGGTAGATATAGTGGCAAGCGACCATGCTCCTCATACTATCGAGGAAAAATGTTCAGAGAATGTATGGAAAATTAAACCCGGAATCCCTGGATTAGAGACAACCTTACCATTAATGATGACAGCTTTTTCCATGAACAAGATATCTCTAAGCAAATTAGTTGAACTATTATGTGAAAAACCAGCTGAAATATTTAATTTAAAGAATAAGGGGAAAATTGAAGTGAATTATGATGCGGATCTAGTAATATTAGACTTTAAAAAGTCAGCTAAAATTGATCCTAACCAATTTAAATCTAAAGCAAAGTATTCTCCCTTTGAAGGCTTTATTGTTAGAGGGATTCCTATCGCAACTTTTGTAGGTGGCACACTTATCTTCTTAGATAATGAGGTGATTGAACCTGCAGGAAGAATCATCAAGTCAAAAGTCTTTCATAGCTGATGGAATGCTGGGTAAACTATCAAGGTGGTTAAGATTATTAGGCTATGACGTTTTATACTTTCACGATATAGCTGATGATGAATTGCTAAGGAAAGCTAAGGAGAGTAATAGAGTTCTCTTAACTAAAGATTTTACTCTTTATAGGAGAGCAGTAATAAATGATGTTGAGGCAATAATGCTTAGAGGGAAATGTTTAGAGGAAGACTTAGCTCTTTTAGCGGCTCTCAACTTAATTAAATTGGAGTTTAATAGGGAATTGACTCGATGTCCACTGTGTAATTGTAAATTAAAGATAATTAAGAATAAAGATGAAATAAAAAATATTATTCCCCCTAATATCTTGGAGAAATATGATTTCTTCTGGGTTTGTAATGGTTGTGGAAAGGTTTACTGGCTTGGTTCTCATTGGAATTCTATAAATAAAAGCTTATTAAAGGCTAAATCTCTTATTAAAAAATTTGAGTGAAAAAGTTTTAGAGCTCCCACTTCCCTTATAATTTGAATAGTTTGTGCGTGATAACCATGTCGAGTTCAATAATTTCAAAGGTTATCAAACGAGATGGACGTGTGGTACCATTTGATAAGAGTAGAATTGAGCGTGCCATCTGGCGTGCCATGGAGTCTGTAGGTGAAGGTAGCAGGTCACTAGCCAAGAAATTGGCTGATGAAGTAACTAGAATATTAGAGGAGGAATATGGTAAAAAGAAGCAAATTCCACATGTAGAGGAAATTCAAGACATAGTTGAAAAAACATTGGTCAATAATGGATTATATGAAGTTGCTAAAGCCTACATTCTCTATAGGCAACAGCGTAGTGAAATTAGAGAAATAAAGAAAATGCTCGGCGTAGTAGATGACATGAAGCTTTCAGTAAATGCTGTAACAGTCCTTAAAAATAGGTATCTACTAAGAGATGATAGTGGAAGAATAATTGAAACACCAAAACAAATGTTGTCCAGAGTTGCTAGACATGTAGGCTTAGTAGACATTTTCTATTATCCTGATGTCTATGACAAGGCAGGGAAACAGCCGCCACGCATGGTTGAAGAAGTAACTTATGAGTTGAAGAATGCGAAAATCAATAAACATGACTTTGAAATGTTAAAGAGAGTCTATAATCGTCTTGGAAAAGAGGGGAAAATGAAGGTTTCCTTTGATGAATTGCTAAGATTCTTGGATGAAAAATGGGATGAACTTTATGAGGAGACAATTGACACATTCTATCAAATAATGGTTAACTTATACTTCCTCCCTAATTCTCCAACATTAATGAATGCAGGAGCACCACTAGGACAACTATCAGCCTGCTTCGTACTCCCAGTTGAAGACTCCATTGAAAGCATCTTCGACGCGCTAAAGTACGCCGCCTTAATTCATAAAAGTGGTGGTGGCTGTGTAGCTAAGGGAACTTACATTTACACAAATAACTGTGGAGTTAAGCCGATTGAAGATATTGTTGAGCCATTCATACCAGAACACTTGCAGAATATAAGTGAAACAATATCAATTAATGTTTCACATCACGACTTAAGAGTTCTAGCATACGACAAGACAACAAATAGGACTGTTTTTAGTAAAGTTCATAGAGTTTGGAGATATCATGTTCCATTAGACAAGTTGTTAAAGGTTGGAACAACAAATGGCCTAGAGATTACTGTAAGTGAATGGCATCCATTCATGGTTGTAGATGAAAATGGTGAGATTATAGAGAAAAGAGCTGATGAACTTAGAGTTGGTGATTTGCTATTAATTCCACC
>JANZKD010000100.1 GCA_025061245.1 Candidatus Culexmicrobium profundum | reverse complement strand
ACTTCATTATGGAATTAAGATTTTCAAACTACTTTATGTAAAACTTTAATGAGCAATAAATCTATAAATTTTTAGTGATTATCATGAATATCAGGCAAATTACATTAATTTCCCTTTTAATCTCCCCTATATTATCAACTATAATGGAGTAATCTACATACGTTCACATCAATATTAACGATTTTGTTAAGCTTAATCTACATATATTTAAACAGAAGAGCAATAATTAGCTATTTTAATTTTTGAGTATACTTCTATAAAGCAGGGGAATAACATTTATTATGGCACCTCCCCCTTAACGTTTGATGAATGTTTATGTTAAACTCCATAGTGTTAGCTGGTGGAAAATCAAGAAGACTTGGAAAACCTAAGTTTATGGTAGATTTGAATGGTAAGCCCCTTATATTGCATGTAATTGAAAAGCTAAATACAATAGCATCTAAAATCATTATTTCAATTAAGTCGAATTATCAAAAAAACGCTATTAAACGTGTTCTCACTAATAACAATTTTATCAGTAATAAAATTATTTTTGCTATGGATGATCCTAAAATCCAAGGTATTCTGAGTGGCGTTAAATCAGCTTTACTACAATGTAATGAGAATTTAGCATTTATTACCGGTTGCGACTTGCCTTTCATTTCACCTAAAACAGTTTTATGGTTAGCAAATAACATAAACCACTATGACGCCATAGTACCATTATGGAAAAATGGCTTCATAGAACCTCTATACTCAATTTATAGGGTCACTCCTACTCTCCACGCTATTGAAAAAACCTTAAAGAATAATAATTTATCCCTAAGAGGTGTATTAAATCAAATCTCTGTAAAATACGTGTCAGCTGAATATCTAGAAGAACTAGCTAATACACCAATATTTTTCAATGTCAACTCTAAGAAGGATTTAATAGAGGCTGAAAAACTCTTATCAAATGAGCAAGCATCATCAAAGTCGCCATGAGACTACTCATATAAACTCTAAACGTGAAGAAACCGAGATATAATATTTTTAGTTTTGTTAAATATGATCAACCCTTTCTATTTTTTCTTTTTTGATGCTGATACTATACTTATTACGTCTCTATCTCTTAGAATGTAGTCTTTTGGTAGTCTTATTCCTGATCTCACGTCTATTGCGTATATGAATCCTTTTGCTAGGTCGCTGTGTATTTCTCGGGCTAAGTCTAGTACTGTTGATTTTGGTGGCATTAGGAATGCGTCTGGTAAGATGTTTCCATGTTTATCTGATAGTTTGACTGGATCTTCTACTGGATATATTACGCTCATTTCCAGTAGTTTGAATACTGTGGTGTTTAGTGCTTGTTGGACTCCAGTTCTGAAGATTCTTCCCATAACTCTTTTCTGAACATATTCTAATGCCCATTTTTGTTTGGGTGTTAATTTTTCTTCATTGATGACTTTGAATATTTCAGTTCCAGGGGTGTATTCGATTAGCCCTGATTTTTCAGCTCTTCTTAATGCTAGCTCAGCTTCTGCTGAGCATGGAACTACAAATTGTCTTCCGAATTCTTCAATTAGTTTTTCAAAGTTTTCTTCTGCTGGCCCTAAATCCATTTTGTTTGCCACTATTAGTGTTGGTTTTGATCTTATTCTTAGTTCCAAGGCCATTTTTTCATAGTCTTGTTCAGTCCAGCTCCATATTGGCTTATCTTCTATTTCGCTGGCTTGGAGTGATTCAATTATGTGATTTTTAGTTACTTTCATTCCTGAGAGGGTTGAATATAATGCTTCAACTATATCATATCTTCCACTTTTCACCATTCTCTCGATTTTATTACTATTCATTTTTAATACTCGCTTATACCACTGGACTAATTCGTATTCAACTTCGTAGAAGTCTGCTATTGGGTTTCCTAGTCCTGGTTCACATATTCTTCCTTCTGCATCTATGCTTCCAGAGACATCCACTACATGGAGTAGTGCGTCGGCTTGCATCGCCACAGTTAAAAATTGGTTTCCAAGTCCTCTTCCAAGATATGCTCCTTTAATTAGTCCTGGCAGGTCTATTAGTTCAATGGGTATGAATCTCCATCCATTTATACAGACCGAGTTTTTGGGATTGTCTTTTACTCTAAACTCTTTGCATACGCATAGAGTTTGTACATATGCGACGCCTATGTTAGGCTGTTTTGTTGTGAATGGATAGGTTGAAATTTCAGCGCTTAGAAGCGTTGCTGCATTAAAGAATGTTGTTTTCCCCGTATTTGTTTTACCTATTAATCCTATTCTAATCAACTTAATCTCCTTATTTTACTTATATTTTCATAAATTTTAAGTTATGTGGTGGTGATTAGAGATAAGAATTAAATAATAATTTTATTTATAGAGTTTATAGTGGTGATGGATGGGAATTAAGCGGACGTTAATTGGTATTGCGGTTGGAGTTATATCAGCTCTTATTTTCTCTCAAGTTAATTTCCCAGAGGAATTTGAAATTCTAACTATCATTATACCCCCTTTACTTGGTGGAGCTGTAGCTAAATCTACAATAGGTGGTGCCTTTGCAGGTTTCTTTTCACACTTCATTCCAGTTTCTGGGATAGGGTCGCTATTACTCTCAATTGGATTTACTAATGAAGCCCTACCTCTTCCTATGATGTTACTTCCCATGATAGGTGTTGGGTTAAATGCGATAGGTATTCTTTTAGGTGGTTTTGGAGTAGTTTTAGGAATTATTGGAAGCGGTATAAGTAATAAGATTTTTCCTGAGGAAGAATGATTTCATTCATTTGCTTGCTTTCTCTAAGGCTCTTCTTAATTTAATGCTTATAATTGAGTATACAACTAATCTCCTGGTGTCTTCAATTAATCTTCTCATGGCATCTAACTTACCTCTTAATCCTGGCACTAAAGATTTCGGATATTCAAGCTGTTGAAGTAGGACGTATATTTTTTCCATTAACTCCAGAGTCTTTTCAGCATCGGTGATTGCATCTTCTCTTAACAAATCAATTGTCCTTCTTCTCAATTCTCCTATTAAATCAGCTAGTCCTAAAGCATAAGATTGCTCCGGGACTTTTAGTTCGCTTATTAATGGTATTTTATTTTCAGTTACTATTTGAATTAATGCTCTTGCTTCCACATATTCTTGGAAGGCTGTTAGGGTGTTTCTAATCAAATCCAAGTTTGTTTGAAGATTTTTCCAAACTTTTTCGAAGATTTTCTCTGCTGATTTTATTTTTTCTAAAGCTTCATTGATCATTTTTCTATGTGTCAGTGAAACTGCTTCTCCGCATAGTCTCTGTGCTTCCTTTGATAGTAATTGTATTTCCTCTTTCATTTTGTATTTTTCATTTAATTTTTTGGTGATTGACTCGATTTCTCTTGTGAGGTATTCAAGATTACTCATTATGGTTCACCTAGACGTATTTTATTCATTTCTTTATCTTGTTTTTCTTCAATTATTCTTATTAGCTCTTTAATTTTCCTTTTATCTAGAAATTCCATTGATGTTATTAGTGATGAAAGTATTTCTGCATTTTCAACTGGTATTTCAAATGTTATTGCGTCATATTCTCGATCTGATATAGCTTCACCTTCCATGACTTTCAAGTAAAGCTCTTTAAAATCATCGATTTTCATTAAGCTCAATAATATGATTTTCTTTTCAATCATTGCGTTAACAAGTTTTCTTAACTGTTGATCTAAGGGTGGAATTAAAATTCTTAAATTTGAATGCTTCTTATGTTGACGTATTTTAATTGATACAATTGCTATTGGAACAAGTACTTCTATTCTTGCAAAGGCTTCTACAGGTTTATTTACATTAAATTTTACTTTTGAATAAAGTATTATAAATGGGTCCTCATTTACATTTACTCCATAAATGTAAACTGTTTTTAGGTCTCTGATAAATTTTTTAAATTTTATTTGACTTTTCATACATATACTCCCAATTTCAGTCTTAATATTTAATTGATTAACTAATGTTTATCTTTATCGCTTTGTGTGTTTCATTATGAAGATTTTCATTATAATTTTATTTTCAAGGCAACTTTTAGTTTATATATTCAGCTATCAATATTTTCAACGGTGAATATGCGGTCCACAGAATTTAAAGTGTGCCTAATCTATGCATTAAAGGATTTAACTTCTAGGAAAACGCGTACTGCATTCACTATTCTAGGTATTATTGTAGGTATTGCTGCTATGACTTCTCTTATGACTATTGGTACTGGTATGAAGGTTGAGATTGAGCGTGAGGTAACGGAGCTTTTAGGTTCATCAATTCTTCTTCGTGATAGGGAGCAAAGTCCAATTCCAATGTATGTTGCATTTGTAGTTAATCAAATTCCAGGTGTAAATGAAACTATTCCATTAGCTTTTGGTACTGGTTCGACTAATGGAAATCCAACTCTCATTTTTGGTGTTCCTCCCCATAGAATTTCAATTTATGCACCTATTACCGCTGGTAGGAATATTGGATCTGATTTTGCATATGAAGCTCTTATCACTACTGATACAGCTAAAAAATTAAAGGTAAATGTTGGTGATAAAGTTACTATTACTACTACTGCATCTCCTACACCTAAGGTTTTCACATTAGTTGGAATTGTTGCGCAGGGGAGTCTTCTCCAAATGGCTCTTGCAGGCGGAATGCCAGTCATGGTGGTGAGTTTGGCTCAAGCTCAGCAATTACTAAATCTACGTGGTTCAGTGTCTATGATTGTTGTCAGAGTTTCAAATCCTATGCTTATAAATTCTGTAGTTGAGAGTATAAAGGAGTATTATCCTGTTGTTGAAGTTATAACACAAGAAGATATTCTACATACTGTTAGCTCGATAATTAGCACTATAAATGCAGTGCTCTTAGCCATTGCATCTTTAAGTTTAATTGTTGCAGCATTAGGTATCATTAATACAATGACTATGACTGTTAGGGAGAAGACACGTGAGATTGGAATTTTAAAGGCAATAGGAGCTGAGAGATGGCATGTCTTCACAATATTTATTGGTCAAGCTGTAGTTATGGGATTTTTAGGCGGCATTATCGGTGTAACAACTGGCTTTATTGGTGCTTATGGCATAATTGAGTACTATTTACCTAGGATGCTTAGAGTACCCTTACAAATACCATTTGTAGTTTCTATGGATACTGCCATTGAAGGCGTTATTTTAGCGTTGATTGTTAGTTCTTTTTCAGCTTTTCTTCCAAGCTGGAAGGCTGCTAATATAAGACCTGTGGAGGCTTTAAGATATGAATGAAATAATAATCGAATTAGTTGATGTTAAAAAAATTTATACTTTAACGAAGGAAATTCAAGTTCATGCCCTTAGAGGTGTAGATTTGCAAGTTTCACGGGGTGAGCTATTAATTATAATGGGTCCCTCCGGCTCAGGTAAAACTACTCTATTGCAGATAATAGGCACATTAGATAAGCCGACTAGTGGTAGAGTTATCATTGATGGAATTGATGTAACTGATTTCAATGAAAATCAACTTGCTAGGTTAAGAAGAGAGAAAATTGGATTTGTCTTCCAATTTTTCAATTTGATACCAACTTTAACTGCAATTGAAAATGTAATGTTTCCTATGTTGTTAGCTGGAAAGTATACTAAGGAGGAGGCGTTAAAGCGCGCGCAACTTCTATTAACAGTTGTTGGATTAGAGAAGGAGCGGTGGATGAATACGCCTAGAAAACTTAGTGGAGGTCAGCAACAAAAAGTTGCTATTGCAAGGGCATTAGCTAATAATCCAAAATATGTTCTAATGGATGAACCAACTGGAAACTTAGATGTTTATTCTTCTGCTAAAGTTCTAGATACTGTTAAGTGGTTAAATCAATTTTATGGCCAAACTTTCATTGTTGTGACTCATAATCCTGAAGTGGCTGAAATGGGTTCCCGTTTAATTTATATTAGAGATGGAAGAATAATGGGTTCTCCTAAAACTCTAATAAGACTTGATACTCTTCAATTATCTAAAGAAGAGATTAAAATGAGGCTAGAGGCGCAACTTGATTTGCTTAAAATTGAACTTTCATCGGCAAAGAGGAGGAATGCTGAATCTAAAATTATTGATGAAATTGAAGAGAAAATTTCTAGAACTGAAGAAAAATTAAGGGGGCTTTAAATTGAAATTGAAGCTTAAAACTTTGATGATATTCTCAATTTTATTTTTATTTCAAGTATTCTCAAGTCAAATCTACTGTGATTCTCATCTTCATCCACTTCTGAATATATCCAGTGAAAATTTGAATATAATTAAAACAGCTTATTATACCATCGAATATGATCCTATTCTAAATATCACCAGGCTGAGTTACACGTCTGTTTTAGAAATTAACAATAATAGGCAAACCAGCGCCAATGTCGAAGTTATTGATTTTGCCTTAGATATTAATTCCTCAACCATTCAGCTCTTACCTGGGACTCCCATGTATTATTTATTGAAGAAAATTGGTCCGATAACTATGATCG
>JANZKD010000099.1 GCA_025061245.1 Candidatus Culexmicrobium profundum | reverse complement strand
CTTCTCTAGTTGACACATATATTAGTTTATTATGTGTTATTCCAGCAAGCCCATACCATGGTAACTTTACAATCTCCTCAACAATTTTCAGCTTCTCAACAACATTCATGGACATGATTTCACTCCCAATTACTAGACCTTAAATGTGACATTTTATTATTAAATTTTCTGTAAAAAATTCTTACATTTTCATTGAACTGTAGTCTTCAATTTTGACGAAATATAACTTTCAAAATATCCCAAATGTAAAAATGCAAAATTCGAAATTTAAGAGAAAGCTAAAGCATGAGGAGGGGCCGGTTCCTCGCTAATACACCAAAGAGATTGACATTATCATATTTTTATTGTTGATGTGTAAACCTTGTTTTAAGCATGCTTAAAGCAGGTAGAGAATTTAAATATTATAGTTTACTTCGAGATTATAGGCTGAAATCCATATTTCAGCCGTGATCGACTGGTATTCAGGCCGCCCTTAGATTCGCATTAAATCTTATAGAAATTTACATGAAAAGAATGATTGGCAAGGCTTACTTCACGAATTATCTAAGGTTATTGAGAAGCAAGACTAGGAAATCGATGCTATAGTGGTTTCAGCCCTCATAAAGTGAAACTGCTGTTTTAACGAACTCTTTTATAAGCTTCCAGTAATTTTTTGCCTTTCTTAGAAAGAAAATAATATTCACCATCGTTTACTTTTCATTTAATTTTTTCTTCTTTTTCTAAAAGTTGTTCTCTTACGACTCGTATAAAATTTTCACGTCGGATCTTTCAACTTCTTTGATTCTCCAAATTTCACGTTCTTTAGTTCCCTCTTTTAGTAAATTGGGATCTTTAAATTGGAAATAACTTTTCCTGTAAACTGCTCCAGTAATGATTAAACTTACTCCAAATATAAAGAGGATAATTGATAAAGATAATATTGAGCGGAATATATAGCTTAGTATAATATACAATGAATTAGCCAATTCATCTAAATGCGTTACCTAAAATGGACATTCAAATTCACTAAAATAGTATAAAAATAATTTCATCCATCGTAAAATCCTCATATTAAATACTAGTAGGTTAGCTTCCTGACCTAAAATCTCATCATCATAACTTTTCAAGAATAGCCATCAACAAAAACATAGCAATGAAAGCAGATTGGGTTGTTAGTAAGATTATGGTCAATTTTATATATTTGCGGGTATATTGTAGCGTTGAGGGATTAGCTTGGCGGTTGTAAATATTGATAGTAGGGGCAGGCTCACCATACCTAGAAAAATGAAAGTGAAGAGTACAAAAGCAATAATAATTCCAGCTGGAAGCTTCTTCATAATAATTCCCATTCCACCTGAACCTGTTAACTATGCTAAGAATTGGTTGGAAACTAGCAGAACTCGACGTGAATTGAAAAAAATGGCGGAAGAATTAGCTAGAAAAGATGCAGTTAAGAGAGCTGAAAGGAGGAAGCAGTTATGATGATTGAAACAGATGTTTTATACGCTTATGTTAAATCTGAAGACTGGTTGAAACCCACTGCAGAGAAATTGATTGAAAGAATAGAGAAGGGCGAATTTGGAGAAGTTTACGCTTCAAGAGAAGTACTGCATGAATTATATTATGTGTCCATGCAGGAAGGAATCTCTCTAAACGAATTTATATCTAGGGTCTCAGCAATAACAGCCATAAACAATCTGAAGTTAATCGAGACAGACTATATAATAGACTTGTTAGCATTTACTTTAATGCAACAATACAACTTAACATCATTGTTTGACGCCTACTATGCAGCAACAGCACTAAATAAAACTGATGACCGCATAATAATTTCAACGGATAATGTATTTGATAAAATACCAGGTCTAAGAAGAATAGATCCAAGAGAACTAATCAAATAGACCTACAGAATGAACTTAAAATATAGGTCTTACACTTTAAAGAAATAATGTCAAACTTCTAATAAGAAATTGTTTTAGGTCTTTTATGTAAATATCTTTCTATTGGCTTTTCATCATGAATTAAGGGTTTAAAAACAATATTGGGGTCGGTTCGTCGCGAGAACGTCATTCTCCGCCCAAAGTCAGACTACTGGGACGGCTTCTTCATCCCCCAAGATGAATGTTCTTGGGAGGCTATTAAGTATTTCTCTTGCCTTTCTAATTGTCCCGGTTATTTTTACTATGTGGATTAGAGTTGGAATAGCTTCTATTTCATGTATTAAGGCTAGGGCGGCCCGTAGCTTTAATACTGATTTATGATTGCATTTGATTATTCCTCTTTGAAGAGTTTTATTGTATTCTATTAGGTTGATGAATATTGAGCTTGAGCCAACTTCGCCAAAGAGTCTTAGAGTTGTATCAAAGATGGTTTTTAGTAGTTTTTGCTTGTTTATGTTTAATGGTTTTGGTGAATGTATTTCAAATATTATGTATCGATTTCTATGGTTTTTTATCATTTAGAGTCGCCTCTCTTGACAATTTTCACTCCAGGCATAATGTATAGATCGCTTAGTTTCTCCCTATTCTTCTTAACTAGATTTAGGGGTATGTTGGATAGTGACTCCCTTGCTTCAAAATCAGTTAACCCTAGTAGAGTTGCTAGTGCAGCTAGTTCTCTTGGCGCCCTCATTTCATATATGCTGGAAGCCCCACTAGTCACTATTATTGGCACGTTATAGCGTTTTGCAATTCTAATGTTCTCTGAGTATATTCTAATTGCTTGTATTCGTTCTCCATGAGTTTTTGCTTTAATTATTGGGTTTAAATTTACTTCTAATATTGATTCTCCTTGCAGGGCTAGGTTGGCTTCAGATTTATCGAAGAAATTTTTCCTCCAGTTTTTAACTGAGAAGCAGAGCAAATCAACCCTCCTATCCCTTGCAGCAAGTCTTGCTACGTTTAAGTTTTTGCAAAAAACGGCAATCACTTCCACTTTTCTCCGTAGTTTTCTTAGAGCTTGCTTCAATTGCTTAGGTGTGTTTTCATTTATGTCTGCTCTTACTATTAGGTCTAAACCATACTCTTTGAATATTTGTTTGATCTCATCTACTACATTTAGATTTCTTAGATTGAAGTCGGCTAGAGCTATTGCCTTTAAACCTAAGTGTGAAGCCATTTTTGCAATTTGAGTAGGGGATGATTTTCCCGTGGATAAGCTGGATTTCACATGTAAGTCTATGAATGCTCTTTTCGCCAAGGTTTTGGACCTCACATAACCTATTAGTGTTGAAGCTTAAGTTAATTATTATATTTAACTTAGGAATAAAATTCTATAATAATGAATTGAACTCTAGGATTTGTAAAATTAAACTTAAACTTATTAAGATCGAATTTGAGAGGCGGGTAGAAATCCAAGTTCTCTACAAACTTTAATTAAATCATCCTTGCGTCTAATAGATGAAAATG
Source organism: Candidatus Culexmicrobium profundum (assembly GCA_025061245.1). Lineage (GTDB taxonomy): Archaea > Thermoproteota > Methanomethylicia > Culexarchaeales > Culexmicrobiaceae > Culexmicrobium_A > Culexmicrobium_A profundum. The sequence goes on along the minus strand of JANZKD010000099.1, from coordinate 3,185 downwards.
ATATTGTAACTTTAATTACATCACTAGAATCGGATAGAGTTAACTTTCCACTATATGCATCATCTTTGTCGAAGCGCATGTATAGGTTCTTGCTTTTATTCACTCTTAAATCAAAGGTTGATTCTAGAAATTTTTTATCTAAACTATCCATTCTGGATGCAATATACTCAATAACTCTCTTGATTAGATCTTTATCTCTAATTACCACTTTCAGTATTAATATTGGATTTCCATAGTATCCCTCAACTCTACTCTTCATAATTTTTATGTTCATTTGAGAATCTTCTGGAATTAAGTTCAATATTGCTTTCTCAACTTTTTGGGGGTCTTCAGTTGCATGAGAGAATGCTTCAAATTTTATTTCGGACACAGTAAACTTTCTGCTGGACATTTAATCAACCTTTCTTTTTCTTCCTACCAGCCCTCTTAAATGCAGCTTTTCTGCTAGGTCTATTCTTAACTGCCCTCTTACCCTTAACAGTTAATCCTCTAGATTTTCTTCCAGCAGGTGTAAGTCCACGGAAAACTCTTCCCCTCTGCGCTGGATTTGTAATCCAATTTATATCAGGATCGTTTTTGATTGCTGGATGATGTGGATCTACTAATATAACTTCAAACCATTTGTATCTTCCATCCTCTGCAACCCAATAGCTACCTAAAACCTCTAGGTTAGGGAATTTTCTAGCAGCTTTCTCCTCAGCTATCCATTGAAGACTCTTCCTTGGAGTGTGACCCATTACACCCATTCTCTTAGGTCTTCTCCCACTTCTCGGTCTAGGTTTACTTAAACCACCCTTCCTAACTCTAACTCTAGCAACAACAAATCCTTGCTTCGCCTTATATCCTAGGGCTCTCGCCCGATTTATTCTCAGAGGTTTTTCTACGCGTACTACTGTAGGCTGTCTTCTCCATTTAATTAACCTAGATTTCATTAGCTCAGCCAGTATTCCTGAATTTGGTTTTTTCCATAGGAGTGCAAGATGCTTATACACTGTATATCACCCATACGTTAACCGTGTAGTATTAGACTGCCATATCATTCACAAATTGACTTTAAAGTTTTTCCCCTTTAAACATGGAAATTATTTTATTGGCAAGTATTACAGAGGCATTCCTCTGTGCCTCCACAGTCATTGCACCAATATGGGGGGTTGCTATTACATTGGGAAGTTTAACTAGCTCTAACTCCCAGTCTTCCCTTGGAGGTTCATGCTCAAATACATCTAGACATGCACCAGAAACCTTTCCACTCTTCAATGCAGCTAGGAGAGCCTTAGTATCGACAACAGGTCCACGTGAAGTATTCACTAGAATAACGCCATCCTTCATTAATGAAAACTCCTTCTCACCAATGAGATGATGAGTCTTAGGAGTTAAGGGGACGTGAACTGTTATAATGTCAGCCTCTCTCAATAAATCTGAAAAATCTCTGTATTCAACACCTAGATTCTTCTCAACTTCACTTGAAGGTCTATATACATCAAAGTATATAACTCTCATTCCAAAAGCTCTAGCTCTAACTGCAACCTCCCTTCCAATTCTTCCAAGTCCAATTATACCTAGAGTTTTGCCCTTAAGCTCAAAGCCTAGAGCTTCACGTTTAACCCATTTACCCTCCTTCATCATACGGTCACAGTAGGATATCTTCCTAGAGAAACATAGAAGTAAGCCGAAAACTAGCTCAGCCACAGCAATTGTAGGTGCTTCTGGACTGGAAAGCACTTTAATTCCATGATCCTCAGCCGCCTTTAAATCAATATTATCCAACCCAACACCGGCTCTACAAATAGCCTTCAATTTCTCTGCAGCCTCAATAATCTCCCTAGTAACCTTAGTTCGACTTCTAACTATCACTGCATCATAATCCCTAATCTTCTCCTTCAACTCATCTCCACTTATACCATAAGCTAAGTCAACATGGAAACCTTCATTCTTCAGCATTTTTAATCCATCTTCATGAACAGGATCAGTCACCAAGATCTTCAAAGCAAACACCACATATGTCTAGGAACCTTTATTTCTTAAATTTTCTCAAAGCAACCTCCGCTGCCCTCACTATTGGCTCAATAGTGTCTGCAACTGGTGGACTATAACAAGTGTCAACTGAAGCTAAATCCTCAGCATTCATTCCACAGGTCATGGCAGTGGCAATCATGTTAACTCTAGGTGCAACAGCCTCTTCACCAATTATTTGTCCACCTATAAGCCTACCATCATCAGCATTAAAAACCAACTTTACAGTAATGTCCTTAGCATTAGGATAATATTCAGCCTTAGTCTTCCATTTTACCTTACCTACAATTACATTGAAGCCTTCCTTGACAGCTTGATTAACTGTTAAACCTGAAAATCCAACTTCAACCCCAAAAACCTTGAGGACAGTTGAGCCTAAAGCACCACGATAATATGAGGAACCGCCAGCAGCATTAACACCAGCCACCTTCCCCTGATCATATGCAACGGTGCCCAGCAAGGGTAAGAATGGTTTCTTAGTTATGAGATGAACTGTTTCAGCACAATCACCAGCAGCATACATTTGCTCATTGGAAGTTTGCATCCTCTCATCTGTAACTATCCCTCCAAACCTACCAATAGCTATGCCAGCAGTTCTAGCAAGGTCAACATTTGGTCGAACACCAGTAGCCATAACAACAAAGTTGCAAGGGTAAGAATCACCATTTACAATAACCTCTTTAACTCTACCATCACCAACAATTTCTTCAACACGGGAATTCAACATAAGATTAACTTTAGTATTAGAAATCCTCCTATGAAGAATTCTCGCCATATCATCATCTAAAATTGCTGGAAGAACCCTAGGCATAATTTCAACTAAAGTTACATTTAAACCCAATTTACTCAATGCTTCAGCAACTTCAAGTCCAATTGCACCAGCACCTACAATCACCACATTTCTTGCATTCCTAGCTTCATCAGCTATCTTCATACCATCCCTAATAGTCCTTAAAGTATAAACTCCATCCAAATCCCTACCAGGTATTGGTGGAACAAAGGGTCTACTACCAGTAGCAAAAACTAGAGATGAAAAATTAATTTTCTCTACGTAGCCATTATGTTCAACCAAGATCTTCTCATCATCAACCTCAAGGGCTCGACTCTTAGTTAAAACTTTAATATCAAGGGACTTCAAGTACCTCATTGAAGTAATAATTAAATCCTCAAAA
>JANZKD010000098.1 GCA_025061245.1 Candidatus Culexmicrobium profundum | reverse complement strand
AGGGTGTCATTGCTTGCACGGCTGATGTCTTGCTTATTTCTTTTGATTTTAATCTTTCTTTCTCTAGCATGTTTAGGAAGTCTGTGTCTCCTCCCACGTTTAACTGGTAGCTTTCATCGACGATTACTCCTCTGTCAACTAATAGCTTTACTATTGTTTTATGGAGAACTGTGGCTCCAATTTGGCTCATTACATCGTCTCCAGCTAATGGTAGCCGTTTTTCTTTAAATTTCTCTTGCCATTCTTTGTCTGATGCTATGAATACGGGTATGCAGTTTACAAATGCACAATTAGCTTCTAATGCTTGTTGCGCATACCATCGCGAAGCATTTTCAGAGCCCACTGGTAGGAAGTTTATTAGCATGTCTGCTTTTACTTCACGTAAAACTTCTGATACATTTACGGGTTTTTGATTTTCATCTATAGGTATTACTCCTTTCAAATATTTCCCAATGCCATCTAATACTGGGCCTCTCATTACTTCTACTCCAATTTTAGGTACTTCTGCAAATTTGCGGGTGTTGTTTTCTCCAGAAAATATTGCTTCAGAGAGATCGCGGCCTATTTTTCTTGAGTCAATATCAAATGCAGCAACAAATTCAATATCTTTAACTCTATATCCTCCTAAATTTGTGTGCATTAATCCTGGTATAATTTCCTCATCGCTCACGTCTTGATAATAATATACGCCTTGAATTAAGGCTGAGGCACAGTTTCCAACGCCTGCGATTGCAACCCTTATTCTTTTAGACATAATTATTTCCCTCTTTTCCTCATCTTTTCCTAAAAACTATAAATATATTTCGCGTCGTAAATATTGTGGGAGTGTTGTCTTATGGCTTATAATAGGCTTGTAAAGAAATTGACTAAGGAGAATTTATGGTTATATGTGATGAGTGTTTTAAAGGAAAAACCTAGATACGGTTATGAAGTTAAAAAAGCAATTAGAGAGAAATTTAATTTTTCTCCTTCTACAGTTACGGTTTATGCTGTTTTATATAGAATGGTTAGGGAAGGATTGATTAAAAAGGTTAAGCGTAATGGTGAAACCTATTATGTTCCAACGGAATATGGATTGGATACATTTGAAAGAGCGAAAGAATTTATTGATTCGCTTAAAAAACTTTTGTTCTAAACAAATTGTTTTTGTCGATTGTAGTAAGACTTAAATTTAATATGTTCTCACTAAAATACGACTTCATTAAACAACTGCAACGGAGGGTGGAAAATGGCTCAATCAACTGGAAATGTTGTTTTAGTTGGGAAGAAGGGAACTATGAATTATGTCTTGGCTGTAGTTATACAGTTCAATCAGGGAGCTAATTCAGTGGTAATTAAGGCTAGAGGACGAGCGATAAGTAAAGCCGTCGATGTAGCTGAAATAGTAAAGACTAGGTTTATGCCAGAACAAGTTGATGTCAAGAAGGTTTCAATTGGTACGGAGCAAGTTGGCACTGGTGAACAAATGCGCAATGTATCCACAATTGAAATAGTGTTAGAGAGAAAGTCCTAGGGATGTCCAGCACTTCCAATTTCCTTTTTAATTTATATCTTTATCGTGTAATCAAAATGGTTATTAATTGTATTTTAATAAGGTTTGGTTGCCGGTGATGTATTTATGGTGGGGCGTTTTTCAAAACGTGTGATTAGTTTGAAGCCCTCCCCAACGTTAAGTATGGCTGAAAAAGCTAATAGACTTCGAAGGGAAGGTAAGAATATAATTAAGTTAGATATCGGTGAGCCTGATTTTGATACTCCTCAATACATTAAGGATGCTTGTATTGATGCGTTAAAATCAGGGTATACACATTATACCTCCTCTAGGGGTCTATTGGAGTTAAGAGAGGCAATAGCTGAATATTATTTGAAGTATTTTAAGGTTGAAGTTGATGCTGAAAGTGAGATTATTGTCACTCCTGGTTCCAAGTTTGCAATTTATTCAGTGCTTCAGTCGATAGTAGATTCTGGTGATGAAGTAGTAGTTTTGACACCGGCATGGCCTACATATATATCTTGTATAACGCTCTTTGGTGGAAAACCTGTCGAGGTTCCATACTATTTAAATAATTCCGATGAGGAGTCTATAAAAAGCGCTATAAGCAGTAGGACTAAGGCTCTTATGATTAACTCTCCCAATAATCCTACAGGTAATGTGTTGTCAAGAGATTATTTTAAACTTATATTGGATCTTGCTGAAGATTATGATTTCTATGTTATTTCGGATGAGATTTATAGATTACTTGTTTATGATGATTTTTCTCCGTTTACTATTCTTTCTTTAGTTGACTCGTTGGATAGGGTTGTAGTTATTGATGGTTTTTCAAAGGCTTATGCTATGACTGGATGGAGACTTGGATTTACTATTGCTTCTAAGCAACTAATTAATTTATTGGTTAGAATTCAGCAAAATTCAGTTACTTGTCCTGCTGCCTTCGTACAGATTGCTGGCGTTAAAGCTTTGAAAGGTGATCAGGGACCTGTTGAACGGATGGTTAAAGAATATGATGCGAGGAGGAAGTTTCTGGTTGATGCTTTAAATTCAATTAAAGGTGTAAAGTGCCCAAGACCTGGTGGAGCTTTTTATGTATTTCCAGATTTTTCAGCCTTAAATATGAATTCGATGGAGTTGGCTGAGATGTTACTTTTAAAGGCTGGTGTTTGTACAGTTCCTGGAAGTGTGTTTGGAGCCGGCGGTGAATTTCATCTTAGAATTTCATATGCATCTTCAATTGAAAATCTTAGGGAGGGTGTTGAGAGGATTAGGACTTTTATCGAAAATTTGTAATATATTTTTAAGTCTAAATTATTGTTAATCCTTATTATGTTTTTGTTAACTAATTGATTTAATATTTTATTGTTTTTATAATCATAAATAAACTAATTTAATATACCCCCTCTAGAAATTATTCTTTAGGTGATGTGATGTCTAAGATTGAAGAATCATATAAGATTGCTCCGCCTATTTCGTTGAGAGTGAATTCTATTGAGGATTTAGCAAGGTTTGTTGCTTCGATTGCTGCATTGGGTCAGCCGATATATGTATTGCATTTCAATGATAATGGTAAAGATGTTTTAGGTATAATTGCAGTATATCGTGATTATTACAAGTTCTATGGTATGCCTATTTTTTACTACTATGTGAGTGATAGTGAAGTGTCTGGAAAATACTTCTTAGTCAAAGCAGAGGAAAGGGGTGAACGAGTGCTTATTTCAGAGGGTGTGAAACCTGGCTGGATTGCTGTTCCAATTATAAGGCTTAGGGAGAAACCCTCATTCATAAAGCTTTAGTTTTCATTTATTTCGCTAATTATTACTCCTGTTCCACTAGCTATTTTTGCTAAAAGGTTTAAGCCTTCGGTTACTTTTCCCACTAATATTACTGGGCTACTTGTTCGCATATCTTCTAAATATATGCATAGCGCTTGTGAGAGAGGCCAGTATGCTACGTCGCTTCTTTTTACATTTACCGTGGTTTTTTCAGCTTTAAATTTTATTGGAAAGTATAATATGATTTGCTTTCTATATTTTTTGATTCTTGTGTTGAAGGGTAGGTTTTTTAATATTGCTTGAATGGTTAAAGGTGCAATTTTCCGTATAAGTTCAATTTTTACCTCGATGTCTTGGGGTATTTTTAATTTTATTGTATATTTTTCATATTTGGATTTCATGATTTATTTTCTGAAGTCTTTTTACTTTAACTTTGCTATGCAAAAAATAGGCTTAATTCTTCTTTTAATTCTGCAGCATCATGTATTGTTTTTCTTGGACGCATCCATTTGGGAAGTAGTTTACTGTATTTTTGATATCTTTTATCTAGGTAAATTATTGCTCCTCTATCCTCTGGCCCTCTAATTACTCTTCCTGCTGCTTGAGCTACTTTCCACATGGATGGAATTATGTATCCATATAATTTTCCCATTTTTCTCCCATACTTTTTCTCATAATATTTTATTTTGGCCTTAATTGAAGGGGTTGGCTCTGGAAATGGTATTCCAGCTAATATCACTACATCCATTTCTTTTCCAGGATAATCAACTCCTTCACTAGCTCTTCCTCCGCATACTCCTAGGTATATTGCTCCATTTTTTCGTGCTTTTTCCTTGAATAATTCTATTTGTATTTCATTCATTCGGGAGGTCATGTTTTCATCTTCGATAAATACTGGTTTTTTTATGTTTAGTATTCCTGCTTCTATGATGCCTTTTAATACGTTGTAGGATGCTGTAAATATTCCAATTCCAGCATTTATGATTTCTGAAGTTACGATGATATATTCTAGCATTTTTCTATACATTTGAGGATTCCTTTTTTCATAGTCGCTGGTAACATTGGATGCGATAATGGAGAGTATTTGGTCGGGATTATATTTTAGGGTGATTTCTAGGAATCTTGCTTGCTTTATACCCATAATTTTATTGTATCTATTGCTAATAGTTCCAGATAAACTTATGGTGGTGAAGAATTTTTTGAATAGTCTTCTCATTATGCTTTTGGGATCGAAGCATAGTAACTCTATTTCGTTTTCTCTTAGTATTAGACTGTATTCTTCTTTACCAATTGCATTACTTAGTAGAGATATGAATTTTCCGAGGTGGTGGATATGTGATCTTGGAATTTTGTTTTCTGATGCTAATTGTCTTCTTATTTTCATGCCTATTTCTAAAAGGTGTTTTGCTATTTCTTCAACTTTTTTGGCTGTTTCTTTTTCGATCTTTGATGCAAATTTTTCTTTGTCTATTATTTTTTCATTTTTTACTCCATTTATTATTTCTAAAATTTTATTTGTAATTTCCTCGGCAACATTGACTTTGTATTTTTTTGCTTCTATTAAGGTCATTTTTAAGCTTTTTATGGTTAATTTTTCGCTTAGTAATTTTTGTGCTGCTTCCAGTATGTTGTGTGCTTCATCTATAATTAGAATACATTTTTCCTCATTTATATTCAGTCTCTTAAATATTGGTTGTTTTAATACATATAGATAGGCCAGCGATATAATTTTATATTTTCCAATTTTTTTCCTTATGCTTTCATATGGGCAAATATGATGCTCTAGGCATTGCTTAGTTATATCCTTTATTGATCCGATGGCTGGAAGTTCTATGTTTTCTATTTTTTGAGGACTATAATATGGGCAGAGTCTTCTTTTTTTAATTTCAGAGCATAATATTGAGAATGATTCTGCATCTCTTCTTATCTCATTGCTTATTGGCATGGGGCATAATTCGCTTCTTGCTCTTATTGTGATGGCTGATATCCATGGATTTATTGAGTAAATTTCTTTTGCTTCATCTATTACTCTGTCTGCTTCTCTATGTGTCCTGCAAATCCATAGGATTTTTAAGTTATTTTTTTCTGTTGCTTCTAATGCTCCAGCTAGTACACATATAGTTTTCCCAAAGCCTGCTGGTGCCTGTATGACTAGATGTGTTTTTTCCAGTATGCTTTTCTTGGTCATTTCTATTAATTTGAGTTGTTTTTCCCTGTATTTTTTATAGGGAAAATATTTTGAGCTATTTTCATTCAATGTCATTAAAAACCTCCTTTACCCATCTTTCGAATTCTATAAGGTTTCCTTGGAGCTTTTGCAGCTTGTCTATTAATCCATATATTTTTCGAATGTTCTGTTTTGTTGTCTTCTCTAGATCTGCTATTCTCTTTTTGATTTCTGTAAGTTCTGATTTTATTTCATTTATATTGGTTTGCTCATGGTTTACTGTTTCAAGACTACTTTTGAGATGATGTTTTTCTTCAAGTTGTTTCCTTCTTAGAACTGCAATTGCTGTGGATAGTTGTGTTAATTTTTCATTTGTTCTTTTTATGAAGTCTCCTATTGATATTGGACTTATTGCTATTTTTGCTTTCCTTGTAGCTTCCCAAGCTTCATTTAGTTCTCTTAAATCTTGAGTTATTTTGCTGAGTATTTCTTCAATTTTATTTATTTTATTAGATGTCTCAATTCTCCATTTTGATAGTAGTGATATTTCTTCGATTATCTCTTCAATGGGGGGATAGAATTCTTTTTGATAGCTTTGTTTTATTTTAATCTCCTTTTTCTTAGATTGTACCTTTGCTGGTTTATTTTTCTCTTTTAGAATTTTTATCCAATTTTTTTCTCCTCTGCTGATTATGAGGCATTCTCCGGTTTCAAGTTTAGATATCTTCTTGATTTCATTAGTGTTTAGACCTAGTGTTTGTGCCTCTTTTATGGTTAATTGTAATCGATGTATGATTATGTAGTCTGCATTTCTGAAGGCTAATGATACTTGGCTTGGCATTTGAGCAATTAGAATGACGCTAACTCCCTTTTTTCTAAGCTCGTTTATTATTAATTCAGCTGTTGTTGGTGTTTGATTTAATTGTCTTGCTGGTATTATGTTCTGGGCTTCTTCTATTATTAGTATTCTAGGTTCAGGTGAATTATAGAACATTCTTAGTATGATGTTTATTGTGAGCTTTTTTGCTTCATATGTTAATTCAGATAAGTCAAGTGTATCGATTTCACTTAGGCTTAAATTTCCCGTAAATAATCCTAGTTCTTCTAATGGGAGTAATCTTCTGAGTAGTGCATTTTTAATTTCTCTTTCTGTTTCATTTGCCTTTGCTTGCTTTATTTTGTTGATTATTTCAGTTAATGTTTCTGTTCCTTTT
>JANZKD010000097.1 GCA_025061245.1 Candidatus Culexmicrobium profundum | reverse complement strand
AGATTAATTTCTCTACTCAATCTACCCGCGATACTCAATGAATAATACCCAAATAAAGCAGATGTAAACTCCCGATCGACGAACTTGCTAAAATTTTTCTTATTTAATACTTCATCTATCCAATAATTCATCCAGTCAATTAGATTGTCTATGGCATAGCTTTCTACTTTATTCTTCAATAAGAAGAAAAGATAAACGGAGTAGATTAATGGATCTCTTAATCTTTCTTCTTCAAAGCTAACTTCGAGGTCTCTGTTAATAAGCTCTCTCAGCTTTCTTTCAACATCATTTATAGCGTTCATTTTTTCTCCCTCATATAAACCATGGCCTTCTATTCAGTATAACATTCACTTCAGGTCCAGTAATCGATTGCCACTCTTGTTCAGATATAACAGCGGTGAGATACGCTATTTCTCTTGAAAATTGAAGGGTAACTGGCTCTCTCACTAAAGGTGTAGCTGTTGCCCAGTTTAATTTTGTGAGTGAAAGAATTTGTAATGCGATATCATCAATATTCGTGAAGCTTGATGGATATTCCTCAAGTCTTATATGTAACAACTTAGGTGTACCCATTCTTCGAGTAGCTATAGGAGTATAACCTGTTGTTGACAGCAATATTTCATTTCTGTCTAAGTAAACGTAATAACCTCTTGGAAAACTACCGTCATTTGTTGTTATGTCATATAACCTAAATGGATGTGAGTCGTCTATAGAAACAAATCCGACATTGAAATCTCCTAAAGCTTCTTCTAAAGTTTTTATAATGTAATCTTTTTCCTCTTTCCCCCATCTTTTATAATAATGAATAATTATCTTTCTTGGAAGAATTTTCTTTTCAGTAGAAAATCTTTGAATCGCTTTTAAGATAAGCTCCCTTAACTGCTCTAACCTTTTTTCTTTTTCATAAAGAATAGCAGTTCCCTCAAAAAACATCCACTTTCCATAATTATCGAATACGTTAATATAACCTACATATTTAGGCAACTTACCAGCTCTCTGTTTTTTCGATATCACATGAGAGATAGAAATTCCAAGCAAAATATCTACATTTTTCATCTCATTTTCCAAAACCCAAGGTATCCCTCCTGCCTTTGAGAATAGGGCGGATGCCAAGTTAAGATATGACCACTTAAGATTATCAAATGTAGATTTAGTTACCATTTGTGATGCGTAGCCTTCTGATGCTAAAATTGCCTTCACACGATAGTACGGCGTATTTGAAAAATATCGACTTGTCTTAGGTATATACACTAGCACTACGTCAACTTCTCTTGGATCAAAACGATGTATAAAGCTAAAGCTTGCGCTTTCATATGCACATGTCTCTAAAGAATCTACATAAACTTCATCAACAACCTCAAATTTACATCTAAAGAATCGTTTCATGCCTCCTGGCATTATAGATGTCCCTCTATTTAGGTCATTCACAATTCCTGCAAGGCTTCCCATATTCTTACGTGGAGACATTAAAACTATTCTTATAACAGATCTGTCCTTATCATAAGGACCATATTTCCTAAGACCCCAGTAAACTTGGGGGTGAACGGCTGAAGTATCCGACTTATCAAATAATAAATTGGGTTCATGCTCAATTTTGTTTCCAGATAAGAATGCATGCTCAGTGCTCATAGTTTCACCACCACAGGATTATCTTCAAGCTCAACTTTAAACTCACCAAATTCTAGTGGAAAAACTTCCTCCTTTAACCTTTGAACAATTTCTAAAGTCCTCATTAGCCTATCTTTTGAAGCTGTCTTACTATCTAGAAAAGAAAGCTTCCTTTGCAAGGATATAACATTAAAGTTCCTGCCTAATCCATCAAGTATCATCTGTATGAGCTCTGGTCTTGGCTCAGGAAAAACATTATTAGCTAGTATTTTGACTTCGGTAAAATCTCTGAATTTTTTTATTCGACAAAGATTAACGTTACTTTCCTCAACAGTTTCTATTAAATAGCCATCTATCCTTTTTCCTTCCTCTCCGGAATATGAAACAGAAAAATCACTTAATAAGCTTCGATCAAATCCCTGGCTTAATAAATAATCAATCGAGCAATTAACTTTGAAGACTATGTGAGGATCTATGCAAAGAAAAATTTGATCATCTAATAAAATTATTCTGAATTCAAATCCTTTAAAGACGCTAAAGATGTCTTTATGCGGCTGTTCTACCTCTTCTCTATATGCTATATACTTCCTCTTAAACTTGTATCCATTATTCTTTAGCTTAAGCGCAAATTGCTTGGTTATCATACTCTTTAAAACTCTTAGATTAAAAGTAGTTTCTCTAGCTTCAGGAAAGCTCTTGTAAGAATAAAATTTTCCTTCGAAGAATATAACCTCTTCTCTTCTAATAACTTCGCTTGGTTCAGACCTGCTTTCAAACATCCTACCTTGATTATACTTCATTCTAAAGAAATTTCCAAGTCTTTGATAGATCCGAAAGACATCGATTTCCATCAATTGGGATTAGCACTTTCTCTCTTTTAAATTTAATTGATAGTGAACATAATTGAAAAAACATAAGTAAACTAATAAATTTACTATAGTGATGATGAACACTTACACATCAGAAAATCAGAAACCACGCTTGAGTCAAGATTCTCTTATATGAGAATCCAGATATACAATAAATTTAACCATTTTTCTTCAATCCAAGATAAATTCAAGAAGATATCTCTGAAATTGTAAAACAGAGATAGATGTGTCATATATCGCTGTAACCATAAACGATTATCTTGGTGAAAGAATGTGCAGGCAATAAAATATTAAAAACGTATAGGAAACATTCTTAATTTTTTAGAGAAAAAAGCGAAGGAAAATAATGGAATATGAAACTATTATATACACAATAACAGAATAAAATTCAAAGAACTGATAAATAATCCATCAGCATATGAAACATTCATAATTTTGCCTCCATTGAAAATGAACTATTACATCATCTAGCACTAAAAGTCCACAAGACAGTGAAAAAGATAGTTGAAACATTGTGTCATATCACCTGAATCATATAGCTATTCTATTAATGGTCTCCATTGAATTAATAAAATATAATCACTTTCACACTATTTATGTTAGTTGAAAACAAGTACTCTAAACATTACTAGCATTTCTTACGACATTTTTAGTCTTATTTTACCTGCATTTTTCCCTAAATAACAATATTAGATTTATAGCCCAAATTATTTTTGCCAATAAAATCTAGAAAAAATACATTATGAAAAGACAGGAGATATAGTAAAAATTAACTAAAAATTACACTTGCAATCCTAAACAATCTTAAATCACTTAAATTCATGTTAAGTTTTCTAATGTTGCTTTTTACGAAGTAAATTAGCCATATCATCTTTTCAATTAAGTTAGCGCCAATGTAATCTCTATAATCTTTTAAAAGGCGACTTCTATCCTCCTCCTTCACCCAGTCAAAATACCTATAAAATAACATTTCAATAATTGGCTCTTTAACTTGAGAAGCAATAAAAATTAAATGCGAATGCTCCACATTCTCTAACTTAAACTTTTTAAAGAAATTCCTAACATGAGCATCAATCATAACGTTAAAGAATGATGAAAAAATTAACCTTCTAATCCATAAAGTATTAACCAATCTTTCAAAAACATCAAATAATTCATATTTCCTCAGTAAACTTAACTCCCATGATACTTCTCCAATTATCGCATTTGCAATTTTACTACCAATATTTCTCAATCCAACAAGTTTTGAAGTAAGCTCAAGATATATAAGAGGATAATTATCATCACACTGATCAATAACCTGCCTAATAAACTTTACAAAATTACATCCAGAGCCATATTCATCTCTTAACTGATCTAAGACTTTCTCAATCTTTCCTGCATATCTAAACCCTATATTAGGAATAATCCGACCCTCAGGAAATCCATCAAAATAGTAGTAATTCAATTTCTCAGCATATTCCAAGAATCTAATAAAAGCTTTATTCGCAATAGTAATTCTACCTCTCAAAAAATTTGCACGTAAAAAACAAAACCAAAAATAAAACTCAGGATCAGCATCCCTCAATCCACTTACAATTTTTTCATCAATATAAGCACCACTCATCCTCAAAACTTCATCCACTTTATCTTCAAGTTCATCTATACAATCCCTTAATTCATCAACCTCAAAACCATTTAAAAAAGAAATAAAATCACAAAAGCTCACAACCATATTCTATCACCATTTTCATACGTCCTATTTTTATATTTTAAAATAATTTTTACTTAACTTAAATTTTATCAATACTTTCTAAACAATAACCTTTCTCAGATAATTTCCTAAGCTAAAATACCAATAATCTATATCCATAATCAGTATAATTTCACAGTAAAAGTTACCATTAAACAACATGTAATAAACATAGTACATAATTCTTATCAAGTAAAATTAAAAGTAAATTGATATTCCGCCTCAAATTATGAATAAAAATGTTAATAGGAAGATTAATTGAAAATTAAAATGGGTGAAAACTTGAAATGTCCATTTTGCGGAAATGAAAAAGACTTTCAAACATTAAAGGAATGGAAATTCAGATTTTACAACGTAAAAAGACTGCAATGTCAAAACTGCAACGGAATATTCAACTACTATGAAGGAAAAAGCCCCAGAACAGGAAAAGCATCAATATTCATAATAAGAGTAAAGCCAGGGAAGTAGCTTTAATTTCTTTCAAAACTATTTAATCTTTCCCAATTGAGGTTTTCAAATAATTCGTGAGAATAGTTCATACATTAATTCAGGTCTCCGGGTATGAATTGGGATAATTTTCTTCGGCTTCAGAGTCTTAATTATTGTCTTAAATTCGAATGGATAATAATGCCCAGATATTCTAGCCCTATATGGTTGAAAACCATAATAATTGAGCCATCGAAGAAGAATCTCTTCCCTATGAACTTCCTCCTCCTCAAAGGGCTCAGAAGTCAACAAAATGACAGGGCTTCCCAACGGGATTTTTTCAATATCAAATAACCTTAAGGAATCAATTATACGTCTCACATTGACAATAACTGCATACTTGGTAGGCTCACTTTCTATACTCAATATATCAATTGAATTAAAGATTACACCCTTAGTTACTGTATCAATTAGCACAAATATGTCATCAAGAATGGCCTTTGCCTCAGACAATTGTTTGATATTTTCGTCCAAAAATTCAGCTAACCTCTCGCAAGCAATGACAATTTTTTTATCCAGCTTTTTTAGCTCCATAATAACCAGTAATATTAATTCAATTTCAAGTGGATGAACTGCAAAAATCATCATTTCATCAGCCATTCTCTCAATTATTGATTTGATAGTATTTTTTTCTATGGGAGTTATTATTCGACCAAAATTAGTTCCCTCAATTATAAGCGTATCGATTTTTAAATCTCTATTATCTTCGAAATACTCAATAACACTTGTTTCATACATCTCTAGACCCGAATTTTCATTTACTATAGATGTCAGCCTAAAATCTCCTGTATAAAACACAGTTTCATCAGATCCAAAATATAGATAACCGTAAGACGGATAAGCACTGTGTTTTACTGGAATTGCAACAACATTATTTTCGTCACTTTTCATCAATTCAACTTCACTGATTTGAGTAGAATATCTTGGAGGAACATACTTTAACCAAGAACTAGAGAATTGATACCACCTTTCAAATAAGTTAAATATTCTCATGGATGGTATTTTTATCTTAGATTTTACTGGAAGATTCTGAAGTAATCCTAAATGATCCAGATGAAAGTGTGTTATATAAATAGAGTCAGCATTCTCAAAGACTTCTTCAGAAGGTATTATCTGTAGCTTTCTAAGTTCAGGAATTCCAAGTGGTTCAATATTTCTAGTAAAATATCTACGGAAAATAGAAAATCTAATTCCCTGATCAAAAATTAACACTTTGTCTTTATCTTCAATTCTAATGCAATTACCACCTATTTCTCTCCTACCCTGAACTATTTTGATGTTAACCATAGCTTTCACCATAGGGTTCAAAACGATAGGTCTTTTTCTCTCTTACAGTTATTTTCATGTTTTTTATAGGATTTCTAATGGCTGTCAACTGAGGGTTGTCTGTTTCAACATTGTATACTATATAGAGCCAGTACTCATCTCCTTTTTCTGAGGCAACTTTATACTCTTCTTCAGTTAATTCAGCTATCAATGATGGTCCTGCATGTCCCTTAACTTCAATATATCTAACTTCACCAGTATTTGGATCCCTACTTAAAATGTCATAATGCTCCTTATCTGAAACATCTATTGCTTCTCTTCCAGCATTTTTCTCATAATTCAAAGCAATTCTCATAGCTTTGAATTCAATACGTTGCCTCGTCAAGGGATCAATGCTATATTCTCTTTCCGCCTCTTTTCTTGATGTAAACCTAATGATGCCAATTAACTGTCCAATTTTTGTTTTACATATCTGTAAATCTGGAGTCCAATTATCTTGTCTATCTCGCCAATAATTTCTACTTAGTCTTTCCTTATATCTCCAGAAATCGTGACTTAACTTTCGAAGTAATTCTTGCTCAAATCTTTTTATTAATCCAAATATAGAAAGCTTAGTTACTTCACTTAACTCACTTCGGTACTCATTTACTTCAAATGCAAAATTGTCCAATGCTTTACATATAAATGTTAACAGCTCTATCCCTCTAACAATTCTT
>JANZKD010000096.1 GCA_025061245.1 Candidatus Culexmicrobium profundum | reverse complement strand
TTCCAAGAGGACGCGAGTTTAAACACACAGATGTAGATGTTGAGGTTAATGACGGTGATTTAATTTATGGATTACAAGTTATTCATACACCTGGACATACTCCTGGAAGCATTTGCCTCTATTACCCAGCAGAAAAAGCATTATTTATAGGCGATCTAATCGTCAATGAAAATAATATTTTAACTGAAATTCCAACTCAATACTCATTAGATCCAGAAAAGAATAGAGAAGCTATTAAGCACGTATATGAAGTTGTCGACTTTGAACTACTATTGCCAAGTCATGGTGAACCAATTTTAAAGAATGGCAAAGAAAAATTGTTAACGTTGATTAAAAGCTTTGAAAAATAAATTAAGCTTAATCTATTCACTAATACTCTAGTGATATTGCTTATTGCCGACTTGTAACGTTATCATAAACAGATCCATTTGTTTTAACATAAACTCTAAAAGAAGCTTTGTTATGAAGAAGAATTTATCATAAAATCTCAGTCATAAGAATCTAGCAAAGAAGCAATAAAATACTAATTCCTTTTATAAATTAATTAGCCATAAGGCAGGTATCTGTTCTAAGGCTGACACCGTTATCATCCATAGCCCAGTCATAAAGTACAAGCTTTGAATTTAAGATGTCAGCTTATCTAAAGCGCATCCCATTGATTCTCGTACTATACGGTATGAAATGCACTTTAATGGGAATTCCATTGAAGATGTACTACTCGATTATTTTAGAAAAAGAGGTGAGTAGATTTTAGTACTTTAGCATGTATATTTAAATTGGTGATATTTTATGTCCTCCACACGTGTATTCAAAGGATCATATGTAGTTATGGTCACTCCATTTAAGAAAGATGGTAGCCTAGATGAGGAAGCACTCAGGCAAAACATTGACTGGTATATCGAGCAGGGTGCACCAGGAGTGATATGTACCGGGAGTACTGGAGAATTCGAAACTTTAAGTGATGATGAATTTAAGCGTGTAATTAAAGTAACAGTAGATCAAGTAAATGGAAGAGTTCCTGTAATCGCTGGGACTTCAGCAACATCAACATGGAAAGCTAAGGAGCTGAGCAAGTTAGCTGAAGACTCTGGAGTGGATGGAGTGATGGTTGTTCCACCATACTACTATTACCCCAAAGAAGACGAAATAATTGAGCATTACAGGGAAGTAGCTGGAGCAATAAATATCCCGATTATGGTTTATAATAATCCCTGGACTTCGAAGGTCGACATGAAGCCACCGCTAATAGCTGAGTTAGCGGAAATTGATAATGTAGGATACGTTAAGGAGTCCTCAGGTGATATTAGGAGAGTTGAGCAGATAATCCGTTTGACTGGTGAAAAACTCATAGTATTCTGCGGATCTGACACTCTGCCATTTGAGTCATTCGTTCTCGGAGCTCAAGGATGGGTCTCCGTGGTTGCCAACATCATACCTAAGGAAGCACAAAGGCTTTTTGAGCTTGTTTCAATAGATAAGAAAATCGATGAAGCTAGAAAACTCTTCTTCTGGATGCTACCGCTCTTAGACTTCATCGAGGACTCAGGTAAGATTGCTCAAGCAGCTAAGGCGGCTTTGAATATCCTCGGGGAAAAGGAAGGTGTTCCAAAAGGCGGATACCCACGAAAGCCTAGGCTCCCATTAAATGAGGAAGAAGAGAAAAAACTGAGGGACATACTTAAGGAAATGAAATTAATCTAATTACATTATAATCCTTTAGGTGTTAATGATTTACGAGAATCGATAAATTCATCGTACTGCAGATTCTCACACCGAAAGTTGCCTACACGAATAGTCATATCTAGGTTACCAAAGCTATCTGGTAAGTCGATGTATGAGAAGAGAGATTACTTCATAAAGAACCTAGAGAGCATAACCTATGAATTGCAGAGTAATCACTAAAACCGCTAAACCCGAAGCAGATATCAGTGTATTTTATATGTACTCAGAAGGATATGAGGACATGTGCAATGGCTTGTTTTTGATGGCAGTAATGTTGAATTGAAGCAGTTAAAGATAATTGGAAAATGTTCGAGTTTCTTTATCGCTAAAGACAGCGTATGAAACTTTAAGGTCGCTTTAAGCATGGAATAAGAGGAAATAGTGAATATTTAAAGAATTAGATGTCTAGATGTATTGTGGCGGGAGTAAGAGATTATGAAAATGCCTCCAAGTATTTTTAATGATGTGATTGGTCCAATTATGAGAGGGCCGTCGAGCTCTCATGTGGCAGCAGCACATAGGATTGGAGATTTAGCAAGACAAACAGTTATGGGGAAACTTAGGAAAGTAATTACTGAGTTTCCTAAAGGTACGCCCATAGCAGAAACATATCACGACCACGGATCAGATATGGGGCTTGTAGGGGGTCTGCTGGGCATTAGCCTAACAGATGATCGCATAATAAATGTCTTTGACTTAGCTGAGAAGTATGGAGTTGATGTGCTATTTAGAATAGTTGACGAATCTGCAGAGCACCCGAACTTATACAAAATAACGGTCATAAGTGATAAGAATGAGGTCATGCATCTTAAAGCTATATCAGTGGGAGGAGGTATGATAGAGATCCAAGAAATTCAAGGATTTGATGTCAGCATAGCTGGCGATTTTTACGAAACATTAGTATTCTTAAATGAAAAATCACGTGAACATTATGAAACTATTAAAGGCATGATTAAAAACTTCGAGTTTTGTGAGTACGTAATAAACAAACGTCAAGCCTTAATAGATGTAAAGACTACATATAGGTTACCGGATGATGATATCAATCATATACAGAGCCTCGACTTTGTTGAAAAAGTAATTCAACTTAACCCCGTACTACCCATCTTATCTAGGAAGAATTGTGCAGTACCCTTTAGAACTGTTAGTGAAATGCTACAAATAGCCTCAGAAAAGAGTCTAGAACCATGGGAACTAGCTGTTACATACGAGAGAGCTAGAGGTAACATAACTCAACAAGAAGTAATAGATAAGATGAGAGAAATCGTTTTCATAATGAAATCAGCTATTGAAAAAGGGCTTGAAGGAACTTGCTACAAAGACAGAATACTCGGACCTCAAGCATATCTAATCGAGAAAAACAAGGACAAATTAATCCCTGCTAACATCGTAAACAGAGTAATAGAATATATTACGGCAGTGATGGAAGTTAAGAGTGCTATGGGTATTATTGTAGCAGCCCCAACTGCTGGATCTTGCGGCGTTTTACCAGGTACTATCATCGGCACAGCCGTTGAACTAGGTCTTAGTTTAAATGAAGTAGTGAAAGCAATGTTAGTGGCAGGAATAGTAGGAGTTTTTATAGCTGATAAAACCGGTTTCGCTGCAGAGGTAGGTGGCTGTCAACTTGAATGCGGTGCTGCTTCAGCCATGGCTGCAGCTGGCTTAGTTCAATTAGCTGGAGGAAGCGCAGAACAAGCTGTAGATGCTGCTTCTATTGCTTTACAGAACATCCTTGGACTGATTTGCGATCCAGTAGCAAACAGGGTAGAGTGGCCCTGTCTAGGAAGGAACATAATGGCAGGGGTTAACGCAATAGCTTCAGCTAACATGGCACTAGCAGGCTATGATAAGGTTGTTCCGCTAGAAGAAACGTTATTGGCTATGAAAGAAGTGGGAAGCCTAATGCATCTTAAGCTACGCTGTACCGGACTTGGAGGTTTATCTGTGACGCCGACTTCAAAGAAAATTTACGACACGCTGAAACAAAACGAAAGGCATAAATAGACATCCTTAGAGGCGAGGAACTATAAGTGAAAATTTCATATAGGCTCCTTGATGTTCCAGTAAAGAAATATAAAGATATTCTTTTTCAAATTGCTACTAATGGCTTAAAGACTTGTTTGCCAATGGACATATGAGATCCATGCTGTAGATCATTAAGAATCTGAGGCTCCTTACTCATACGTAAATTTATTATAAGTAGATTTATTTGACTTAACAGAATCTCCAAAGCTTCATAATGGAAAAATTCATCGTAAAGCCCTAGCCGTAAGCATCCAGCAAGAAGTAATAGAATATCATATCCTTTTATAAATTAATTAGCAAAAATAACATAACATATTTTAAATTTTAAAGTTGTTTAGGATGGTGCACTAGGTGTATGTCGTTGAAGTTGAAAATTTAACTAAAATATTTAATGGCTTAGTTGCTGTTGACAGTGTTTCCTTTAAAGTAAGTAGAGGTGAATTTTTCGGATTGTTGGGTCCTAACGGCGCTGGAAAGACTACTATCATTAGAATGCTCACCGGGCAATTAAAACCAACTAGGGGTAAGGCTAAAGTTTTAGGAATAAATGTGGTTAGAAATCCTATTAAAGTCAGAGAAGTTGTTGGTATAATCCCTGAACAAGAAGTTCCTCCAAGCTTTTTAACTGCTGAAGAATACTTAGAATTTGTTGGAAAGATAAGAAAGATTGAAAATTTAGAAGAAAGATGCGATTGGTGGTTTAAATTTTTAGAGTTTGAAGATCAAAGAAACGTGCTCTGTAAGGATTTATCTAGAGGTACTCGTCAAAAATTAATGTTTGCTCAGGCTTTCATTCATGAGCCTGAAATTGCCTTTATAGATGAACCTCTAATAAATTTAGATCCAATAATTCAAAGGAAGGTTAAAGATTTCCTGAAAAATTATGTTCGAAGCGGACACACAGTTTTTCTTTGCACTCATGTTTTAAATATTGCTGAAGAACTCTGTTCAAGAATAGGCATCATAGATAGGGGCAAGATAATCTATGATGGACCTTTAAGTGAAATAAGAAAACGTGATGAGCGGCTGGAAAGTTTCTTTATCAAGCTTTTGGGAGGAGCAATGAATGCTTGAATTATTTAAGAATATGATGAAGGAAGAATGGCGCTTACATTCCTCCCTATATGGAGGTTTACTTTTCGCTTTGTTCCCTATATTCATTTTTATTGCCTCATTTTTTATCTCCATTTTATATCCTATTTTTGAAAGAATTTTCTCCAGAAACATCATAGTTTTCTTATTGAATTCTCTCTTCCTCCTCATTGGTATGAGTGTGGGGGGATTTGGTCTTTTTAGTAGAGAAGTTTTGAATAGAAGATTTGGACAAGTCAGCTTTATTGCCTATTCCGTTAGAACTCTTCCAGTTTCTGAGAAAATTGTCTTCTTAAACTTCTATATTAAGGACATAATTTACTATCTCATCTTTTGGATTCTACCATTTATAGCTGGATTTACAGTGTCTTCACTTATAATTTCTACCACACTATTTTTCAGCATTCCTTTGCTTCTCTTAACTTCTCTTATTTCATTTATGATTGGTTTAAGTTTAATCTTTCTTTTATCTACAATTTATGCACATTCCCCTAAAATTCTAGTTATAATTTTAACTTCATTTTTCCTTTTAGCTTTATTTGTTAGAAGTTTCTTTGAATTTGATTTAAAAAAACTCATCCCATCATACACACTACTCCTAGATTTTTCTATTGAAAAATTTTTAATTTCAATTGGACTAATATTGTTTTGCACCACTTTTTCAATTTTATTTTTAAAAATCGACTACCCCATGAGGAAAAGGCATTATGCAAATGAACTTCGTAAGCTTACACGGCTTTTTAAGTTTACTAAGTATTCATTGTTTATGGCTAAGGACTTCTTAGATTTAAAGAGGAGTGAGGGTGGTTTAGGCAAAATAATATTTTCATTGATTCTCCCATTATTGTTTTCATGGTTTCTTGTTTCATTCCTATCACAGTTTATACTTCAAGTTAATTCACTATTGATATTCTCGATATTAGTTGGAATTTTCTCTTCAACCATTTATAATTGGCTCACTGAATATGATCCACCAAATTTATATTTCTTCTTGCCAGTGGAAATTTCAGTTCTTATAAGAAGTAAAATTTGGAGTTATTTAATTATTGACACTTTATCCGCTCTAATACTATTGACGATAGCTGTTTACACAAATCAATTTTTATTTCTACCAATAGCATTAATACTGTTTGTTTCACTTTCCCTCTATACACTTTCAGTAACAATTTACTTAACTGGATTATACCCCAACATATTATTATATAACGCTAAAATATTTTTTGAATATGTTATCTTGATTTTACCTGCATCATTAATACTCATATTTCTTTCAATCATAAGTTCAATTCTTCCACTTATAGCCGCTTCATTAATTCCTATATCCATGATTTTAATTAAAATGAGTTGTAGAAAATGGGAGAAATGGTTTAGAAGTATTTAGCTAGCTACTTAGATTCTGCTTAAAGACCTTAAAATTTTGAAAACTCCATAGGTTGCTATTATTAACACTGTAAAAATTAGAGTTAAGAAGAGAAAGCCGGAGACCATGAAAACAATAAAGTCTAAGTTTAAAGTAACTATGAAAGGCGGATTAAATATTATTGCTATGATAATTCCCAATATTAAGGGAAGTCCTTTGTAATGAGTATTTCTTAACCATCTATCATAAGTGGTTATAGCTACGCTAGAAACCAAATAAGTATAAATAATACTTAGCAATGGAAATTTTAGTCCTGCTCCTAATTCTGGGAAATATTCTATCAGTCCATATAAGTTGAGTACATATCCCAAAATATGAAGCGGAGCTGTAAACAGAATCCATGGTGTCCAGAAATTTAGTGGTTTAAATAAATCATATAGTGGAGGTTTAGGTATACCTGGTACATCATCTATAAAGGCGTAAGTTTGAATCACTCCGCCTATACAT
>JANZKD010000095.1 GCA_025061245.1 Candidatus Culexmicrobium profundum | reverse complement strand
TTTATTCTATCTCCTATAGTTACATTGGCTTCTAACAGTTTTTCTAATGATATTCCCCTATAGCCCTCAAGTTTCTTCAATAATATCGCCTCATCCCATTATAATTATTGTCTTTTCGAAATAGATAAATTAATACTAAGATATAGCCTAATAAGGGGTTTTATGGCTAGTGAGAAGATTCCTTCCCCTAAAGAGTTCTTCGGCTTTGAGATGGGTGAGGACAGAAAGCTTGCAAGGTGGGACAAAATAGTAGAGTACTTCTACTTGCTTGACAAGTTGTCTGATAGAATTAAGGTTGTAGAGCTAGGTAAGACTACTGAGGGGAATTCATTCCTATTGGCTTATATTTCTTCACCGCGGAATTTAAAGAATCTTGAGAAGTATCGGAAGATTTCATATACTCTTGCTACTCCCATGGGATTGCCTGAGGAGAGGGCTGAGAGGCTTATTAAGCAGGGTAAGGCTGTGGTGGCTATAACTAATAGTCTACATGCTACTGAGGTTGGCGGTACTCAGATGGCTGTTGAATTGGCCTATGAGCTTGTCACTAGTGATGATGCAAGGATTAGAGAGATTTTGGATAATGTAATTATACTGTTGTTCCCATGCTTTAATCCAGATGGACAGATTATGGTTACTGATTGGTATTATAAGTGGCTTGGAACTGAGTATGAGGGAACCAGTCCTCCATGGCTTTATCATAAGTATTGTGGTCATGACAATAATAGGGATGCATTTATGTTGACTCAAAAGGAGTCGCAGATGTTTGCTGAAGTAGTTTATAAGCAATGGAAGCCTCAAGCATACATTGATAATCATCATATGGGGAGTTATGGAGCTAGATTCTATATTCCGCCATGGTATGATCCAATTAGTCCTGAAATAGATCCACTGGTATGGCGAGAGCATCAAATGTTTGGTGCATTTATGGCGGTTAAATTGGAGGAGGCTGGCGTAAAGGGTGTTGAGGGCGGACCACCATTTACTGCTGAGTGGACTGCATCATTTCTCAACTTAGCAAACTTCTTGAACATTGTCGGTATGCTCACTGAGTCAGCTACAGTTAAGATTGCAACTCCCATATACATTCATCATCATCAGCTTACTGGTCATAGAGGAAGAGCTGCAGATAGACCTCAAATGAGTTTCCCTAATCCATGGCCTGGTGGATGGTGGAGGTTAAGGGATATAGTTAAGCAGCAAAAAGTTTCCAATTTAGCTGCTCTTGAATTGGCTGCTAAGCTTAGGGAAACATTACTTAGAAACATGTATATTAAGGCTAAGAGGAATATTGAGAGAGGTTTAAGGGAGCCGCCCTATGCATTTATACTTCCACTTGACCAGCATGACCCATTGACTATGATGAAGTTAATTGAAATTTTCCTGAGACTTGACATAATGGTTCATAGGGCTAAGAGAGCCTTTAAGGCTGGTGGTAAAACTTATCCTGCTGGAACATATGTGATCTTCACTTCTCAGCCTGGGAGAGCTTTTGTAAAGTACGTTTTAGAGAAGACAATTTATCCAGATAATGAGTGGACTAGGGCGAGGGATGGAACACCAATTAGACCATATGACCTTGCATCCTACACTTTACCTGACTACATGGGTGTGAAGGTGGAGGCTGTCGAGGAAAAGTTTAAGGGAGCATTTCAATTGGTGGAGAAGTTAGAATATCCTGTCTACAAGATTTCAGAGTCTAAGATTGGTTATCTGCTTGATACAAGGTATAACGATAGTTTTAAGGCTGTAAACTTCCTGCTTTCAAAGGGCTTAAAGGTTTATAGGGTTGCTGAGCGAGTGACAGTTGACGGTGTAGTTTATCCTCCAGGAACCTTCTACATTCCAAGTGGAGAGGGTGTTTTAGAAAAAGTTCAAGAAGCCAGTGACCTGTATCATTTGGACTTCCATTCATTGACTAGTGAGTTAGATGTAGAGTTAAAGGAGGTTAAGCGTCTACGAATAGGAATTTATCAGAGATACTATGGTGGAAATATGGATGAGGGTTGGACTAGATGGCTACTTGAACAATATGGCTTTCCATTTGAAATCATTAGGGATAAGGATATCCTTGAGGCGAATTTAGCTGATAAGGTTGACTTACTTATTCTTCCCAGCGACTATCCATGTATGATAACTGGTGAGAACATTGAGGAGGAGTTGTCTAAGAGGCTTAAGCGCCCAGTTGTCTTACCGCCTATTCCGCCGGAGTATAGGAGTGGTTTGAAGAAGGAGGGTGTTGAAAAGCTTAAGGAATTTGTGAAGAATGGTGGAGTACTAGTAACCTTTAATAGGGCATGTGAATTTGCAATAACTTCATTTAAACTGCCAATAAAGGATTTATCCTTAGAAGTGGAGCCGAAGCAGTTCTTCTGTCCAGGTTCAATGTTGAAGGTTAATGTGAATGTAGAGCATGTACTGGGTTACGGTATGCCGAAGAGAGCTTATGTATTATTCCAGAATAGCCCTATACTTCAAATATTACCCTCATATAATAATGAGCTCTATGAGGTTGTTGCTTCATATCCAGAGCGTGACATTATGCAGAGTGGTTGGCTTATTGGTGAGGAGCGTTTAAGCCGTAAGCCTGCAATGATTTCAGCTAAGTATGATAAGGGAAGAATAATATTGATGGCATTTAGACCGCAGTTTAGAGCTCAGATGCATGGAACATTTAAGTTGTTCTTTAATACACTATTTACCTATGCTTGAACTTCATTTCCCTCATTATTTTCTTTAATATTTTTTTGGTGCTTTTAGTTGCTTCTATTTTTTCTATTTCATTTAGATTGAACCATTTTGCTTCAAGTGCGTCTGATGATGCCTTTAATTTTCCTCCAATAACTTTTGCTTCATAGTCTGCTATTATATAGTGGTATTCTATTCTTCCCTTTTCATCTTTTATTAGTACTTCTACTAGGTCGATTAATTTTCCAACTTCTACTTCAAGTCCTGTTTCTTCTTTTACTTCTCTTTTCACGGCGTCTTCTAATTTTTCTCCTAGCTTAACTATTCCTCCAGGTATGGCCCATAAACCCTTTCCAGGTGGAGCTGCTCTTCTAATTAGGAGTACTTTGTTTTTGTCAATTATAATTGCTCCTACACTCATTATGGGTTGTTTGGGATATCTCTTCCCCATTATTTTTCCAGCTTTTCCATTCTTAAGTCAATTATATCATGTACTTCTTCTCCTGTTCCAATTAGGGTTACTGGTACTTTTAGTTTGCTTTCAATTTCTTCTATGAATTTTTTGGCTTTAGGGCTTAGTTCATTGTAGCTTCTTGCACCTTTACATTCTGGGTATACTATGTCTAGTTTTGTTAATGCTATTTGTGTGGCACTGTTAATCATTATTGCTCTTTTAGCTAATTGGAAGTTGAATGGTGCAACCCTCCTTCTCCTTCCAGTTACTGTTGCAATTTCTGTCCATCCTCTTTTGTCTGCTTCTTCTGGGCTTAATTCGTTTGGTAATGGGCCTGCACCTACTCTTGTTACATATGCTTTGAAGACTATTAATACGTCATCTACTTTTTTAGGTCCGATGCCTACTTCACTACATATGGCTGAGGCAGTGGTGTCTCTTCCAGTGACATATGGATAGGTTCCATGATATAGTGATAGATATGTGCCCTGTGTTCCTTCTATTAATACTTTTTTACCTAGGTTTAATGCTTGGTTTACTTCTAGGGCTACATCTGTTAGGTATGGTTTTAATTCTTCAATATCTCTTGCTAGTTTTGCTTTTCTTCTAACTCTCTCAGCTATGGCTGGTCCTACTCCTTGACCTGTGGTGCCTATTTTCTTGGATAAATGTTCATCTCCTCTATCTTCTTTGATGTGTTTTTCTTCTATTATTGATGTTTGGAAGTCTATTCCAACTCTTTTCTCGCTATTAGTTTCCTTTACTTCTTTTAGGAATATGGATACATTTAGATTTGCTCCTGCTCCTATGAGTAGTCTGCATTTTTCATGTATGAATGCACTTGGAATTATTCTGAGCTTATACTTTCTATTTTTCCATGCAACTGTGTGACCTGCATTTACTGAGCCTGTTCTAACGGCAAGATCTAATTTATCTTTGATTGCTAGGTATGATGCTATTTTTCCTTTTCCTTCATCTCCAAAAAAACCGCCTACAATAACTGTGCATGGCATGTTTTCACCATCATCATAATTCTTCAGGTTTGGGTTTTCTAATTAATCTGTCAATTAATTTTTCTAATTCTTCCTCTTTCACTCTTTCAGGGAGCCATTCATATCTTGATGTAATTTTACCTTTCTTGCCGAGTAGCTTGTTTAATGCTATTTCGAAGATTCTAAGTCTTTCAGTATCTATTCTTGCACATTTCTCCCAGTATGGACAATCACTGATGGAGCATTTATTGGATGATATGACATGGTATTTCCCTGGTTCTATTTCTTTAGCTATTATTCTTGGTGGACATACTGGACTGTCATAGGTGAATATTATCTTATCATTTTCTCTTATTTCCATAACTGAGATTCCGAGGGTTAGTTTTGCTGCTTCACGTAGTATTTCTAGTGGTGCTTCGACAATTAATTCACCACGCTTTTTTAATTCCTCTATTCTACTAACTTCAGTCATAAAGTTTCCCTCTTCTAATAGTGCATTTGTATTTTTAAATTGTTCTATAAGATGTATTGCTGACTTTAGTTGATTTTAAAGTCTTTTGACTTATCACGATAAATTATAAATATACTTCAAATCCCTTATTTCTATAGTCTAGGTGAGGTGCTTTGATTCCAAGTTGATAGACTTGGAGTTATCGGGTTAGGGCGACTAGGGAGAGCTATTGTTTCAAGGCTTTCCTCTTGTGGAAATTTTGAGATTTTAGCTTCAGTTCGGAGTAGTCGAAGCGTTTCATTGAAGCTTCTTGGTGAAAGTGATGTTGAGATTGTCTTTGACAATAAACTGCTAGTTGAGCAGTGTAACTTGATACTTCTATGTGTTAAGCCTAGTCAAGTATCTGATGTTTTATGTGAAATCGGTGGTTTGCTTCGTGGAAAAATTCTAGTTTCAATGGCAGCTTTGCTTCCTTTTTCATGGTTTAGGCGGAGGATTAGTGATGACGTTGCTTGTTTAGAGCTATGACTAGCATTAATGTACTTTCCAATAATTCATTTACTGCATTGAGTAGTGATAGGTCCTATGATGATGGAGTTGAAGATGTAGTGGAGAATTTATTTAGAATGCTTGGAGAAGTTGTTTGGGTTGATGAGAAGGTGCTTGATGCTTTAACTATTGTTTCTGGCTGCGGACCTGCATTGATTGCAGAGTTAATTGATGCATTTATTCTCGGTGCACTTTCCATTGGTGTTCCTGAATATGTGGCTAAAAGAGCTGTTTTTAAATTGTTTGAGGGTACTGTTAAGTCATTGGAAATGTTATCTGTTAGTGAACTTAGAGATCAAGTGATAACTCCTAGAGGTTTAACTATAAGGATATTGAAGGATGCCTATGCTAGGTTAAGTTGTCCTTTATTGAAATTTTGGAGTCTACCTATGACGCTATGCTTGATATTCAGAGAAGGTTTATAGTGAATTCATAGTTTATATGAGTTGGCGTCAGTTCGCCCGTCGAGGGTCATCGCAATGCTCTCTAATTCTTTTTCTTCATCCGCCACTTAATATATTAAGGTAAATGGTTAAATTTTTATCTAAGTATAATTTTGAGTGGATTAGATATGTTACAGTGTAGGTGTTAGTATGCTTGAGAGAATATCAACTGGGATTTCTAAGTTAGATGAATTGATTGGTGGAGGCTTCATTAAGGGTAGAACTTACCTTATAGCTGGTGAGACAGGGGTTGGCAAAACTATTTTCTCGCTTCAATACATACTTTATGGCTTAAAGAATGGTGAGAACTGTGTTTATGTGTCCTTTGATGAGCGTATTCAAAATGTATTGACTGGTGCAGCCAGTTTAGGATGGAATTTTAAGGACTACGTTAAGCAGGGTAACCTAATTCCCTTTGAGATTAGATTAAGAACCGAGGATTTGAGGCATGGCAAGGAGTCTAAGGCTTTCATTAATGCTATTGCAAGGTATACTCGTAATAAGCCTATTAGTAGACTTGTACTTGATCCAATTTCAGCTTTAGCTCAGGGTGCAGGGGACTTAATGTGGGTTAGGGAATATGTTAGGGAGATTGTTGCATATTTGGAGGAGGAACTTGGATGTACAACTTTGGTTACTTGTGATATTCCAACTGGTTCCAACTCTCTTAGTAGGTATGGTGTTGAAGAGTTTTTGGCTTCAGGAATCATTGTTTTAGGCTTAACTAGAATTGATGGTAAGCATGTTAGGACTATCTATGTTAGGAAGATGCGGTGGACACCTATTGACATGACAATGTATACTTATGATATTGTTCCTGGTGAGGGTATAGTTTTTGGGCCTCCTTTAAGTGAATTATTGAAGAGTGCTAGTGGAGGTTTATGAGTTCTTTTTCTTCTAAATTAAAGATTGCTGCAGTAGCTGATGTACATTCGCCTAAGTATCTTTCTCAATTTATTGATGCTCTTTCACTTCTACCCAATGACATTGATCTTTTCCTTTTTGCTGGAGACATGATTTTGAGGGGTAGGGTTGAGGAATTTAGTAGAGTTGTTAAGGCTGTTAGGGAGATTTATAGGGGTCCTATTGTTGCCTGTTTTGGTAATGAGGAGTATGATGAGGTTATACCTAGACTTGAGA
>JANZKD010000094.1 GCA_025061245.1 Candidatus Culexmicrobium profundum | reverse complement strand
TGTGCTTATTATGAAGCCAGAATAAAAACCCTTACTGAACAACTATTGAGAAGAATTAATTTACCAGACCTAAAACCTCTGATTAAAAATGGGACTACTGAAGTATATCCCAGACAATTTCTGTATAGATATGCTTATGACTGGGAAACTGCAGACTTAACCTATCTATCCCTTGAAATGGATGACTGGAAAAGAGTTTTAACGGCTGTTAAGAAAACTATTGTTGGTACCTGGACTACAGATGTTTTTGATTGTGATGACTTTGCTCTGGTAATGGCAGCAATGGTAGCATATTCTAGCTATAAATCAGGATTTAACAAACAACTAGCATTTGGTATTGCATGGTCTATGGTTCATGCTTATAATGTTTTCATTACCAAAGATGATAAAGTGTGGGTATATGAACCGCAAACAAATACAGTTATTGGAGAGGCAAATGAAATAAAGAAAGGAAAAAACAATGATTACATTTACTTCACAAGAGAGATTTGGTTCATGGGTTAGTAACAATACATAAGCAATTATACTTAGTCCAACTATAGTTTACTGGAAAGCATGTGTAGTTAAACATTTTCATCGTCATATTGTACCTAACAGCATTATAGCAAAGCATCCTTACCATTATCTCTTCATTGCTTAACAAATCGACAGTATAGTTAGTGAAATTAAACGTCAGGTTAGGAGTGAAATTGCTGTAATTGGGGACAAATGGAGTATAATTCGTTGTAACAAAAACGTAGCCTAATGCTCCTAAAAAAATAATAAAAGGTAAGAGGACAAGTTTATCTCTCATGTTTCACTTACTTTTTAGAATCTTCAGATATTCCGTGACCGAAACCGAGTGCTGCTGCTGCAATCGTGAAGACAGGAGTTATATATTGAACTGGTACTGCTAAACCACCAACACCTGCTGCTGTTGCTATTGCTTGGATTGCGACTCCACCTAAAAAGCCACCTAAAGCACCTGCTGCAGAGTGGATAGATCCTTTTAAGAGTTGTTTGGTTGTGACCATCATCTTCACCTAATTAGCGTTTGGTGAATGTGCTTAAAAAGGTTTCTAGATAAACATTAGTGTTTATACTTCAAAGTCTATTAAATCTATAACCACGCAAAAGTTTCTTTGTGAGTATTTCAACAACAATCTCATCCCTTATCCCTTCTGCATGTAATAATTCATGAAGACAAGTTTCTACCAACGTTCTAATAGAGTATTTTCCGCTATACGGTGCTGTTAAGTTTATCATTATCAAATGCTCTCTTTTTCTTCCATTGCTAAAACTCAAGTAAGCACCATAAACCATCTCTAGCATTATTTCAAAAAAGTCAATTGGCTCTTTAATAGCATAGAAAACCCAAACATATTTTTTGTCTTTTCTATAAAGGTAGAAATTTCCATTAGAGGGAAGTAAATCTCTTTCCATAATAATTTTTAAGTTGCTCACGAAAGTAAAATTATGTTTGAACATATACTAATAGGTCTGTATGCAGGTCTAGCATATGGAACAACAGGTTATCTTAAATCGCTAAAGAAAGACGGTAGTTTCGAGAAGTTTGATCCATACAAGTTTCTTCAAAGCATAATAGTTGGCGGTGTTTCAGGAGTAATAAGCGCTTACATGGGTTGGACACTAGAGGCAGCACAAGAATTTGTTTTAAACACAGGAATGGTAGCATTGATTGAGAACGTTAAGAAATTCCTATGGAGAAAATTCTTTAAAAAGCTCATAGAGTTTTTTCAATAATGTGGCACAAACTTTTTGGTTTTTTTATTTCTTTAGATGCAGTAGCAAGCATGATATGGTTTAGAAAAAGTAAGAGAAAGACATACAATTTAGAGCAGTTAGGTAGAGTAGTAAGACTAATAATCGGTCTTACATTAATTTTATTATGAGAAAAAAGCTTTCAAAGTGGAAAATTAAACAAGAATTAAGAGCGGTAAGAAAGCAATTTAAGGCTGGGTTTATTACATACGGCGCTTATCTAAAGAAAACGAGGAAATTATTGCGAATGTTAAGAGAATTAGAGGAAAGAGGTGATAACTACGCCGTCGCACAAAGTCCATAGATGGCTGGATGAAATAATATTAAAAAAGAAAGGTGGATATAAGATAGTCCATAAATATGCAGATGCAGTCCTAGGAAAGGGACATAGAAAGGAGGGCAGATAATTCTGCTCTCCCTACAAAGAAATGGGGTCATTCATTAGTCCACACTGCACTACTCTACTTAATAACTAAAAAACCAGAATACGCTATTAGCCACATGCTACATATATTAGCCGATAAAATGGAGACTAAAAATAAGCAACTGTTTCAGTTATTAGATACATATTTAAGATTAAAACCAAGGAAAAGGAAAAGATAATTATGGCGGACGTAATTAAAAGACCAGGAGATACTGTAACCGTTTCAGGAACAATAACAAATACTGGTAACATGGATGTAAACGTTATAATTACTTGCTATAGCATAGAGTATGGGGCACTAGGAAGTAGTGATTTTATTTCATTATCTCCAGGGGCAAGTCAGTATTTCACATTTAGTTTCACAGTACCTACAAACATGGTAGAAAGAAGTTCACTATATTTAAGAGTAGAAGACGCTACTGGAGAAATTTTATGGGATGATTATACTGGTTATGATCTAGTTAAAGGATATAAAGCGGTAGAAATTACTGCAATAACAGTATCATAGCCCAGCAACTTTATTCTTTTAAAGCTAAAATTAATTATGCCTACTGTAGAGAAGAAACCAGGCAGTACAATAACTATTGGAGGAGAAGTTAAAAATGTTGGTAAAGAAACTATTAACAATTTAATCCTTAAAGTAAAGCTTAATGGAAAGGAGATAGGTTCAATTTCTATTGGTTATTTGGCGCCTGGAGATGGATATAGTTTTTGGAAAAGCTTTACCATACCAAGTATGTCTGAGGGTACTTATGATTTGTCATTTGATGCTTATGATGGTACAACTAAATTCCAGACTATAGACACTGGATGGGATGTTAAAATAGCTGTTCCTACTCCTTACTATACAATAAACATTTACAACGTGAGAAGATGTGATACTTCTGACCTTTGCTTTGATATAAAAGTAACTAGAAGTGATAGAAAAATGGAGAAAATAAAAATTTATCTAAAAGTAACTGGTGGAGGCTATACATGGGACTTTGGAGAGAAGGAAATATATACTGGAAACACTTATTCCTATGGTGCTACTTATTTCTGTTCTCTAGCTGGAAGTGGAACTATTCATGTGGAAATAACAGAGGGTGAGTTAAAGCACATTAGTAAGGATAAAAGTGTAAGTTGCTAAGTGATATTATGGTTGAATGGGGAAGAGTATTAGAAATCGCAGTGCCAGTAGGAGTAGGACTATTTGTATTAGCTTTAGTCCTAGGTGGTGTTAGAGGAGGAGTACCTACAGGAAAAAGCATTTCGATTTCAAATATTATAATTCAATAAATATATTATGGCAACTTGGTATGAAGTATTAGAAGAATGGGGTTATCCTAAGCCAGAAGAAGTAGCCCCAAAGCTAGAAGAACTAGGCTTATGCCCAGATTACTATAGAACTAGAAAAACAGAACTGTTTAATGTTTTAGCACAATATTTCCAAGAGCAAACAGGATTAACAGCAACACCAAGAACTTTAGAAATACAATGTCCAGACTGGTTAAAATGGTTATGTGATTTTTTAGGATGGCTTTGGAATCAAATAGCACCATGGGCTTTAGATGTTGGATTAATAATTGTTGGAGGTTTGGCAACTACTTTCCTAAGTGGCTGGTTTAGAGTAATTGGAATAGTACCAGCGGCAATAGGAGTCTTAAGAATACTGAAGAGAACAGGAATAATAGACATACCTTGGCTACCCGCTTAAAATACTTAGTAAACAAAAATAAATTATGCCCTACTTAGACCTACTTAGTTTGAAAAGGCAGGTTAGAGTTCTTAATGAAGAGGGTAGACCAGTTAGTGGATTTATCGTTTGGGAACATCCAGATAAATTACGATTTGAAAAAGGTAATCTCTATATTCAAGAATATGAATATCAGTCTGGCCCTATAGATAAATTCTTTAGTGCTGTAAGAGATGCTATAAATAAGTTTGTTAATTCTCTTAAGAACGCTGCGGGTCAAGTCGCTGCTGAGTTAAGATATATAATGGAATATGAGGCAACACTACCTAATGGAGAGAAGAGGAGAAGAGTCATTGCTGAAATTTATATGAAAGATGATGTTGCTAGTATAGAGGCTGATGAAGAAACTTTAGCATTAATGGGATTTAGAGAGGGTCAAGTTCTATTTCCATGGGCTATAATTGGTTCAATTTTCGCAGGTTTTATCGGTGGTTTTCTATTAGGAGTTGGTATTTCACTAGCGTTCATAATATTGGGAATTTTAATTGGTGGAAATCTAGGAAATGCATTTGTTATGGCAGGTCTAGGTGTGTTAACGTTTACAGTGTTTACTGGATACTATAAATTCATATCAGCACCGTTCTTTATAGCTTCAGCCTATTTCTTATATAGACACTTTAGCGGAAAGTAGAGTATATTTCCAGTTACCGGAAAACTTTGGTTTCACAAATTGTGAAACCTTTAGTTTATTAGCGAATAGTGATAAATCAGATAATACACAACTTGTGAATGATTTGTTTTGTCACAGAAGTGTAACAATCGGAGTCATTAAAACTGTTAAATATGTTCCTTCGACTACATCAACAACTCTAGTTATTTGAGAATAACCTTCAGCACTTGCAGTTAATATATATGTTCCCTCTGGAACATCAAATTCAAAAGTACCATCAGAACGAGAGGTTGTTCTATATGGGCCTAAGTGAATTAACGCTCCTGGAATAGGGTCTCCACTATATCTGTCTAGTACTACTCCGCTAACTCTTACCATTTAATCACCGTAGTATCCAGGTAAAACTATTTGTTTTCTAACTGTTTGAGTTTGTGTCTGAGGCATTTGTCCTGTTACAGCCATTGCTATGTAAGCAACACCAAAACCAGTTATCATACTAAGGACTATGTTTCTAAGTCTTCTTTCTATTTCAGTTGCTGGCAAACCTGGTCTTGGTAACTGATCTGAGAGCCAACTAGTTAATACTGCGGTAGCCACACCTGTTATTATTGCAGGATGTATCGTTACCATAATAATTTATTTACCTTAAATTTATTATGCCAATTGAACCTCAAGAAGTTAAAAAACTAGCTGAAGAGGAGTTGCTTAAGAAATTTAAACAAATTGCAGGTATAAGCGTAAAACATCATAGCCCTAAAATATTGCGTATTTATGTTGAAAAGCTAGATCCAAGCATTCTTAAAGAGATACCAGAGACATTTCTAGGCTATAAAGTTGAAGTTATTGAAGTTGGTAGAGTTGTGCCTTTATTAACGCCAGAAGAAAGACAAATGAGATGGCGTCCTATATTTCCTGGAATAAGTGTTGGAAGTGTTCTTGTCACTGCAGGTACTTTAACTGGCATAGCTAAGGATAATGAAGATGGTGAATATGTATTGTTAAGCAATTATCATGTGTTTTATGGACACGAAGGAACTGAAATATTACAACCAGGGCCTTACGATGGTGGTTCTTCTCCAGACGATGTAGTCGGTCATTTAAAAAGATATGTTGAAGTAAAACCAGAACCATATAAAAACATTGTTGATTCTGCAATTGCTACTTTAGAAGTAGATGCTGATATTAACGATAAAGATTTAGGAGCGCCAGCAAGGATTAGAGATCCTACAGAAGGAGAAACTGTTATTAAATCTGGAAGAACTACTGCAGTTACTAGAGCAAGTATAATAGATACTGAGGCAACTATTAGGGTAAGAGATTATCCTGGCGTAGGCGATGTTTGGTTTGATGATATTATAGTTACTGAAGCTTTCGCTGCTGGAGGTGATTCTGGTAGCATAGTATTTGGTAGTGATGGAAGTATGGTTGGTCAGGTGTTTGCTGGTAGCGATAAAATAACGTGTATTGTAAAAGCCTCAAATATTGTTAATGCGCTAAATATAACGCCATTATTTGGTATGCCTAGAATAGGAATTGCTAGAGTAGGAATTATTCCATTAGCGTTATTAGTTGCGACACCAGTTCTTTTAGAAAGGTAAACTATATTAACTTAAGTGTATAAAGTTTATTATGGTAAACGATGTTAGTAGAGACGGAAAAATGACAACATACGAATTGATGATTGGTAGGAACGTAGAGGTTGCATTAATTCTAAAAGACAAAGAATACAGAATCTTTGGAAAGCTAGTTGAGTTCTTTGAAAGAAATCAAGCATTGCTACTAAAGGACTATGGAGTATTTTTAGTGACTGATGAGGGTTTAAAAGAAGTTGCTAGTGGAGAAAATAAATATATAGAAGTAAGGGCATGGGTATGGATTAGAGAAATATGAAAGAGTGGAACACTGAAGAAGTACTAGCAATGCAAATGGTACTGCAATTCGATGATGATATTAGAATATTTGACTGTAAAGTGGATTCTGATAAGATATATTTCTTGGTTAATAGACTGCCTAGATTTCCTATTAACTCACTTTCTCGCATTATAGGTAAAAAGCTAATATTCTTAGTTAAAGGTAAAGCTTATCCTGGTAATCCAATTATTAGGGAATTAATGAAGAGGAATGGGTGGATATAATGGAAAAACAACTTAAAGGCGTAGAGCAAATACTTAATCTCAAAGAAATAGAAATAGGCTATCAAGAAGTTAGCGCTAGTACATCTACTTCTCATCCAACAACTTTCTA
>JANZKD010000093.1 GCA_025061245.1 Candidatus Culexmicrobium profundum | reverse complement strand
ATCAAATTTAAAATACCTAATAAACAACCTAAAAAGTCTATATACAGCATAGAAAACAAGAGGATAAAAACCCAAAATCAAAAAACCTGTAGAAACAATTAGAAAAATTTTAATGAAAAGATCACTGGAAACCACCAAACAAAGCATCCTCAAACCCTGAGAAGCAAATCCACCACCAAAAAACCATTCATAAACCAGACCTAGAAAACATAAAAGCACAAGCAAATTAAGAACGAAAAAATGCATTAAAAAAGAGGGATCATAAAAATAATAGTAACTCACTGGAACTCCAAAAAGATGCATAAGCCTATAATAAATAAGTTCAAAACCAACACTTCCAGAAGGCGAAATAGTAACAATACCCCATGAATAAGTAAAATACCAGAAACCCTCAGAAGAAACAATGTAAAGTGGAGAAACAAGGAGAAGCAACAATAAAAACAAATAATACTTAACATTCTCTCTAACCCAAAGCTCACCAAACACAAAATGCATAAAGCCATCTAAAATTTCAATTAAATCTCTAGCCTCTCGCCCTTGACTCATCTCAATACTATATTTATGGCCGTAAATATAAATTTATAGTCCAAACAAACTATAAAGCTAAATCAAGAAATTAGATATCACTCATCCAACTTCTCAACTATAACTGCAGTTCCATGAGCTGAAAAAGCAATAGCAATACCAGCAAAAATATCACTAGTCTCAAAATCAACACCAACACCACTAGTATACCACCTACTATCAACCATAATACAATGCAGTGAAAAACTAACTTTCACAAAACTCTACAAACTACTCGAAAAACTAAGAAGCCAACTCAAAAAACGTGAACATAGAGATGCATGCGACGCACTAAGAAGAAGAATAGAACCAATAATAAACACACCACTAGACTGTCAAGGAAAACCCAAACTACCAATAAAAGGAGTAAATATAATTAACCTATCAACTCTACCAACAGAAACAGCAAAAATCCTAGCAACACACATACTACTCGCAGCAATCTACAATTATGCTCAAAGCACCAGCCAAAAATTAAACCTAATAGTAATAATTGATGAAGCCCACACAATAGCACCAAAAGAAAAAGTAACAATACAAGCAGGACACCTACACCCACCAGAAAACATACTAGCAAAACTCTACAAAGAAGCAAGAAAACATGGAATAGGAATAATAGCCATAACCCCCACCTCACTCCAACACGAAATAATGGCCATGTCAACCCTAAAAATAATAATGAGAATAGAAGACGACCAAACAAGAGAAAAACTAGCAAGAGACCTAGCCTTCACCAAACACGAAATAGACCAAGTAAAAAGAATAATAGCAAACCTAAAAACAGGACAATGCATAATCAAAACACCAGAAATAAAACCAACACTAATCCAGGTCACAATCACACCAAAAATCAAAAACGCAACATCAACCAAAGGAAAACCAGCCAAACACCATCAACCCAAGAAAAAACAGAAAATCACAATAACCCACCAAGAAATACAGCAAATAACACGTAAACTAGAACCAACAACAAAACCAACTCAAGAATACTACCAGCCAACAATAAAAACCATAAACATAACCAATAAAACAGCCACAACAGAAAGCCAACTACTACAACTCATAGACATACCAAAAACAATAAGAAAAATGGGAAAAGTAAAGCCAAACGAACCAGCTTACATAAAACTAAAAAGCTTCCTAATAAACGCAGCATTAAACCAAGCCACACCAACCCAATGGAAAACACTACAAAAACACAGCCTAGCAAAATGGACAAAATACGGATACAACCTAACAAGCCTAGCCTGGAGAATTCTCCACACCCTCCAAAATGAATGCAGCAATCCATAAAAGGGTTGCTGCAGGAAGTCCAACCCTCCAAATGGGATGAAGACATGCATAAGCCAAGATAAAACATACAATGTTCAGTGCGAGGTGAAAGAGTTAGGCGTAAATGCCTAACTCCGCCCACCAAGAAACATCACAAACGAGCCCCACAGCAAACCTAAACCCCACCCACCTTTTTACCCGTCTGCCCAACTCCGCAATCACATGCAGAAACCCATGAAGCAGAGATGCGAAGGAGTTGGGCAGACGGAAAACAGAAAAAAGCCCTCACACGAGGGCAGAAAAAAGAGAAAAAGAGAACTAGAGAACAAGGAGGAAAGTTTGGGGAAAAAGAGCTCACCCCAAACAAACTTGACTGGACAAGAAAAAACAATAGAAGTATGCAAAGCAAGAAGCATACCAATAAAAGCACCCAAAGACCTCATAGAAGCCTACCACCAAATAGAATGCAAAGCACTACAAGCAATACTAAAACAAATACAATACACAGAAAAGAGAAAAGCAAAACTAGTTATAACCAATGAGTTCAAGAAGCAATTGAGAAAAGAACTATTGAAGAATTGGAAGTTCACTAAAAACTATGTTGACTCAGCTATGGACATGGCCTATAGCATAGTGAGATCATGGATTTCAAATTACAATCGAGGAGTATTCAAGAACAAGCCGAAAGTGAGAAGAAAAGTCGTATATATTAAAATGTCATTATTCAGCTATAAAGATGGCATTCTCAGAATAAGTATCGAACCCTATAAGCGCTGTATAATAATTGACTTAAACAAGTATCCATGGATACCAAAAGACTTCGACAAAATAGGAGGACTACTCCTAATAGAAAACAAACTAATACTAACACTAAAGAAAAAAGTAACAATAAAAAAGCCAAAAGGATGGGCAAGCTTCGACATAAACCTAACAAACATAACCGCCTACATAAACGGAGAAATAAAACGCTACGACCTAAAACCACTCTACCACATACACAGAGTCTACGAAATCAAAAGACAAAGAATACAAAGACTAGCCAAGAAAAAACCAAAAACAGCAAGGAAACTACTACAAAAATACTCAAAAAGAGAACTAAACAGAACAAACGACTTCATACACAAACTAACAACAAAAATAGTAAGAGAACTAGTCCAAAAAGGCTACGGAGCAATACTAGAAGACCTAAAAGACATAAAAAGACACATACTAAACAAGTCAAAGTCAATGAATAGAAAACTATCAAAATGGGATGCAAGAAAAATACAAAAAATGCTAGAATACAAGCTAAAATGGCACGGACTACCAGTAAAATACGTTGACCCAAAAAACACATCAAAAACATGTCCAAAATGTCAAAACAAACTCATAGAACTAAAAGAAAGAAAAGTAAAATGCCCCCAAATGCAACTTCACAATAGACAGAGACGTAATAGCAGCATTAAACCTTCAGATGCGGGGAGCCTGGATTCCCCCGAGAGCTCTGGAAGAGGCAATAGCCTCAATGAAGGAGAAGGAGTCATCCAGACTCCAAATCCAGGCCTGTGGTCGGGAACATTAAGCACTCAGTCGAGAAAATAAGCGACCAAATCTCAAAGCTTCAAAGCTATTGCAGCTCAATGATAAGGTAGTCTAAAATAGGATGAATAATGGAGGCCCGGAGCGGGATTTGAACCCGCGACCACCAGCTCTCTGCGAAACATCGACTCCACAGGCTGGCGCTCTAACCAGACTGAGCTCTCCGTGCAGGGTTTGAGACCCAATCCGGGCCATTCCGGGCCACAACTTCGAAAAATAAATTCACCATTTACAGTTATAAATTTAATTCAACTAATTATTCGGAAAGCTGTGCAGCTTTCGTCCCAATCGTTATCTAATATTAAGTGGACCGTTAAAATATAATAATTATGTACTTAAGGGATTTAATTTTATATTTTATCTTAACTTCTTAGTAATATTAGCTTTATTGCTTTGTTCTTTACAGTTTGATATCCAACAGTCTTTCTAATTTTCTTTTAACTTTCTTTCCAACAGAAACATACCAATAGTATAGGAAATAAACCAGTGTATTAACTGCTTTTTTCAGATCTGTGAAACATTTAGCTTCATTAGGAATATTCTGTGCAATATCCTGCAACTCAGAAAATATAATTTCTCTAAGTTTATCACGTTTAAATTCTAGCCCACTTCTTGCTCTCCAAACATCTCTCAAAACCGGTGAATTCAGCACACTGTATAATTCCTTTGATATAAAGAAAATACTCTTAAAAAATATTTTTACAGCATCTTTTCCACCATAAAGATTCTCTGCTTGAGTGAAATCTCGTTGACGGATTAATGTTAGAAAATTCCATCCATGAAATCCAGTACTTGGATGCGTACCGTCGATTTCTATTTCTAACTCTTCGACACCAAGTTTTCGCAGAATTGTGGTTTCAATAGTAGCCTTAAACATTTCAGAAATTATCAATGCTCTCCTAACATTATTGTCCTTAACAGTTTCATAGACTTCTGGAAATCTTTCTCTTAACGTCTCCATGTTCAGATCACTAATAAATTTTGCTCCTCTAAAGAAGACATTATTAAAAATACCGCGAATACAAATCCTAATTTTATCTTCCCACGCACTATTACTAAGTTGCTTTTCAAAGACATCATAATCAGTCTCCAACACGACTTCCATCAACCTCTTCAGGAAATCGCATTAGATTAGGATAGCAATATATCTTAACTCTGAACAAAGCTATAAGTAGAAACCTTAAAAGTATTTCTTTCAGACAATATAAGTCTAAAGTAAAGTTATGTTTCCTTTAACTTTATTACATTATGCCTAAACATCAAAAATACTTGAACTACGATGGATTAATTTTCTAATTTTTAACTTTAGCTAAGGAATCATTGTTTACGTCAATATTGAAAGATAGATTAAGAAAATTTGAATAGAGTTAGTTTAATTTATAGTTAGTTTATGCGTAGTCTTCTAGGAATATTATTGGGTATTCTTTTTGTATGTTTGTTATTTTGTTTTGTAGTTCTTTTTCTCGTTTTTTGAATATTGCTTTTGCGTTGTAGATTTTTGTTGATGCGATTACGTAGCAGTCGGTTAGGGCTATGTTGTATTTTAGTTTTATTTTGCCTGCTTCTAGGGCGAGTTGTAGGTTTAGTCCTTTTATTTGTATTTGTGAGTGGCGGTATAGCCATTCTATTAGTTTTTTGGCTTTTTGTTGTGGGTTTTTTGTTTTGAGGGTTTTGTAGATTTTTTTGGCGACGTAGTATGTTTCGGTTAGGGTTGGGTGGGGTATTATGGCTTCTAGTTTTCCTTGCGTGATTGTGTTGAATATGGTTTTGGCTTGTTGGTGGTAGTCTGCTTTTTTGTCTATGTATTCTATTATGACGCTGGTGTCTAGTACTATTTTACTCAATTTCTACACCTAGGTCTTTGAGTAGTTTGATGGTTTTGTCGCTTAGGGTTTTGGCTTCTCGTATTATTTTTTCAGTTATTTTTGATCCTGCTTCTATGAAGATTTCTTTTGGTGGTTCTTCTATTGGTTCGAGTATAATCTTCTTTTTTTCAACTGAGACTTTTAGGATTGTTCCAGTTGTTAGTCCTAGCATTTCTCTAATGTTTTTTGGTATGACGACTTGACCTTTCTTGGAAACAACAGTCTTAAACATGGTTTCACATTTAAATGGTAAGAATTGAGTCATACTTAAATCTTACCTTAAACTTCATCTACTACATGTTATTTTAACCAACTCTTTAAATGTCATCATTCATGTTAGTTGATGGGAAAATAACGTTGTGAGTACTGAGCAAGCAAGCTTCTATTGTAGTTTACTCTAGTTTTGCTGCTATGCTTGCTATTGATTCTCCTTTGAATACATAGGTTGGTGGGCTTATTCTTATTAGGAGTCCGTCTATTCCTGCTTTGATTTCTTGTCCATTGATTTCTCCTATGATGGTTTCGGCTTTTACTTCTGTTCCTGGTTTTAGTTTGGGTTTGAAGAATCCTTCTAGGTTGATTGTTACTGGATTTAGTTTGTCGTATAGTTTTGGTTTTCTATCAATTTTTTCTCCTTCGATTAGGTTTAGATTTGTTAGTAATCCTTTAACTGCTTCGAATAGCATTTCACCGATTTCGGGGTTGTAGATGCCTCGTCCTCCTGTTACTTCTATTATGGCTGCTGGTTTTCCTAGGTGTGAGGCTTCTATGAAGAGTTGTCCTCTTAAACCTGATGACTCTACTGCGTAGGGTAGTGGTATCTTTAGGATGTAATTTTTGATGTGTTGGTATTCTTTGTGGATTGCTAGTATGTATGGGTGGCATGTTTGACCGCAGCAGTGTAGGTCTAGGATGTAGTCTGCTGTTTGAGCTATTTCCCATATTTTTGCTGCTATTTTTGATGTGTGGCTTCCATTGGGGTTTCCTGGGAATACTCGATTTAGGTCTGTGTTGTCGATTGGTGAGGCTCTCACTCTACATCTAAAGGCTATTGGATTTGATATTGGAATGATCTTTACAGTCCCCTTTAAACTTGTATTTAACAGGTATTCTTTTAGTTTAAAGGCTGCATATACTCCTGTTGTTTCATCTCCATGTATTCCACCTGTTATTAGAATTGTCGGCTTACCATCACCAATAGTATAAACCTTCAATTTCACTTGGAGGAATTCATCAATTACAAATTCATCCACCCGACACTTCATAAATTAAAATTGAATTCAAAATTATTTTAAATTGACTGTTAATTGAATTTGAAGGTGAAATAGCCTATGCTTATAGTTTCTTGGAGGCTCTCTCATATATTGGGTCTAGAAATTCATAATTCTTAACTATGCTTAGTTTTTCTAGTTTCTTTATTATTCTTGTTAATGAAGACTTTGGTATAGTTACTCCCATTTTCTCCTCAACATATCTTCTTACTGAAGACCATGATTTTGCTTCCTCAGCTATAGCTTTAAGTACCAG
>JANZKD010000092.1 GCA_025061245.1 Candidatus Culexmicrobium profundum | reverse complement strand
GGTGGAAGATGCCCCAAATGCTATAAACCACTAAAATTAGAAGCATCAAAAGTTGTTGTAAAAACTCTAAAGAGATAATCATGGTCCAATGTGACCATAGCGTGTCTGAGCGATCACAACCCTCAATCCAGCCTCCTCCAATATTTTCTTTGCCCTCCTCATCTCAAGAAAACCAGGCCATTTCAAATCTCTCCTCCTAAACTCAGGCCGATAATCTAAAAGACAAACTTGAACATTGGGGTCAATATTAGCTAACCTACATCCAATTTCAAATAATTCTTCATCACTCATCCAAGCCCTATTATAAGGAACACCAACTCCCAAGAAAACTCTATCAGAATATTCATCTACAATGTATCTTACAGCATCCCAAGCAGTATTCAGATAAAATTTAGCTAAAATCTTATCATCAACACCAGTCACTTCAATAAATGTATCGATATTCAAAGCCTTAATATCAGCTCCAATATCAGTAACTCCAGCTTCAACAATCTCATCAATATAATCTCGAGTTAAAAGTGAAGTATTAGTATCCAAGTGAAGTCTAGCCTTTTCATCAGAGTTCAAC
Organism: Candidatus Culexmicrobium profundum; assembly: GCA_025061245.1. Taxonomy (GTDB): domain Archaea; phylum Thermoproteota; class Methanomethylicia; order Culexarchaeales; family Culexmicrobiaceae; genus Culexmicrobium_A; species Culexmicrobium_A profundum. The sequence goes on along the minus strand of JANZKD010000092.1, from coordinate 6,294 downwards.
TTTTTCAACTCTCTGAAAAAGGAGATAAGCCAATCCCTATTAAGAGTAGGCTCACCACCAGAGATAGCCATTCTATCAACACCATAAGTCCTCCTAAGCAAACTTAACTTCTCAGCTGCAAGCCTTGGAGTAACAGGATCAATATTATTCCCATAAGTTATAACCCAATTTTGACATTGAGGACAACGGAAATTACATCCATGCGCAAAACAAGCTACCTCTATATACCTACCCTTACTCTTCAACTGCCAAGGAGTACCAACACCACCAACAGAATGAGGCATAAAACCAGAAACAATCCTAACAGGGGTAAAATCAGCTTTAAGGTCAACTATCATCCCATCACTAATAGGTGTTGTACACAACTGTGAAACCTTTCCATTCACAAGAACAGCACATGCAAAACAACCACCAGTCTCACATGGCGCATAAATACCCTCCCCAAATGGAAGCTTAGAAAAAGTATATCCAATCATCTCCAAAGCCTTCCTCAAAGTAATTCGCTCAGGAAAATGAAAACTTTCACCATCAATCTTAACCTTAACCATTCTCCTATCACTATTATCCACAACTCTTACAACAGCCTCATTAGGACAACCTAAATAGCAAACTCTACAATCAACACATAAATCTCTACCAGGACAATCAACATACCAACTACAAAAACCACAATTTTTACACTTAGAATAATCAACTACACATTTATAGAAAACCATAATTCAATCCCAATTTACTTAATGCAAAATAAACCAATTAGTCTGACGGCGGGATGTTTATAAGGAAGAAAATTAGGAAAAGCTGATGAGTAACATGATTTCACAGCTACATGCAGTATTCAAGGAAGGATGCCCAAATTGCGGAGGTGAAATTTCAGACATCAGACTTCAATACAAACTTCCATGTAAAAAATGCATACCCATACCTGATAATGAAATATTAAAGAAAATTGAAAAACTAAATGAAATAGAAATTAGAAGACTAGTAGTAAAACTACTCAAAGAAAATGGAACTCTAAAGGAATACGGCAAGCTAGCAGCCCTAGAAAGCATAGTTGAAGAAGTAAACCAGCTATTCTACAAGGCAACAGGAAGCAAATTATGGAGCGCTCAAAGAACATGGTGCAGACGGGCATTAACAAACAAAAACTTCGCTATAATCGCACCAACAGGAATGGGGAAAACAGTTTTTGGCATAATATTGGCAATATACTTTGCATCTAAAGGTAAGAGATCATACATAATCCTCCCAACATCACTACTAGCCTACCAAGTTGAAACAAAAGTCAGAAACTTCGCAGAAAAACTAAATCTCAACATCAAAATACTGGGATATCACTCAATATTGAAGAGAAAGAAAGCGAAAGAAACACTCAAAGAAATAGCTGAAGGAAAATTTGACATATTAATAACTACATCATACTTCCTCCCAAGATACTTTAACATAATAGAAAATCAGAAATTCGATTTCATATTTGTAGACGATGTAGACTCATTCATGAGAAGATCAAAAAATGTTGAAAAAGTATTAGTAAATTTAGGATTAAATGAAGAAATAATTAATCTAGGTTTCAAGCTCATTGAACTAAGAACAAAGCTTAGAAAAATATTTAGACAAAGAAGAATAAACACAACTGAGCTAAATGAGGTTAGAAATGAAATACTCAAAATAGAAGACACCATCAAAAAATATAAACAAAACAATAAAGTTGGACTCCTAATAGTTTCAGGAGCATCAATAAGAGCTAGAAGAACAAAGCGCATCAGACTATTTAGAGAGCTACTGGGATTCGAAATAGGTGGAAAAGCAGAGGGTATAAGAAACATTGCAGACATCTATGTAAAAACCAGAGACGTAACAAAAAAGGTAATTGAACTAGCTAAAAAACTTGGAAGCGGAGGATTAATATTCACACCCATGGACAAGGGATCAGCATACGCAAAAGAAATAACCCAACTACTAGAAGAAAATGGAATAAAAGCCACAACATATGAAAAAGCCAGAGGAAAAATACTGGAAAAATACAGATCAGGAGAGTATGATATACTAGTAGGAATAGCCTCATATAGAAGCCCCCTATCAAGAGGAATAGACTTACCTGAAAGAGTAAGATACGCAATATTTGCAGGAGTACCAAAGATTAAAATAAGCCTAGACATTGAAGAATTCAGACCAAACAAAGCCATAATACTACTAGCAAACCTAAGAGACTTCATTGAAAACCAAAGAGAAAGAGATCTCATGGACAAATACATCGCAGATCTAAGACGCTTCACCGCAATGATACGAAGAGACGAAGTACTAAGAATAGTTGAAGCAATAAAAAACAATGAAAAACTAGATGGATTCTATGGAAGAGTACAGCAACTATTCATAGACTCTGCAAACCTTCTAAAGGAAATATTAAGCCGGGAAGAAATAAAGAAGAAAATAAAGGAAAGCCCATACCTATCCATGGAAATAGAAGACAAACCATACATAATAGTACCAGACGTGGTAGGATTCATACAAGCATCAGGAAGAACATCAAGACTATATGCAGGAGGAGTATCAAAGGGAGTAGCAATAGTCGTAATAGACGATGAAAAAGCATTCAACGGCCTAGTTAGAGGAATAAGATGGTATGTAGAAGACGTACGCTGGCTAAATCTAAACGAAACAAATCTAGATAAAATAATGAAAGAAGTAGACAAAGACAGAAAAATAATCAGAAAACTAGCTCAAGGAAAAGTATTACCAGAATTCAAAGACATCGTAAAAACAGCACTACTAGTAGTAGAATCCCCCAGCAAAGCACGAACCATAGCAAGATTCTTCGGAACCCCCTTCAGAAGAGAAATAAACGGAGTAACAATACTAGAAGTCAGCACAGGAGACTACATCCTAAGCATAGCTGCAAGTATGGGACATGTATTCGACCTAGTAACCAATGAAGGATTTTACGGTGTAAGACCAATCAATGGAACATTCATACCAATCTACTCAACCATAAAAAGATGCAATAAATGCAATGAACAATTCTCAGACCCCATAGATAAATGCCCAATATGCGGAGGAAAACTATACGACAAAGCAACCATAATCAATGCACTAAAAGAAATAGCAAGCGAAGTAGACGTCCTACTAATAGGCACAGATGCAGATGCAGAAGGAGAAAAAATCGGCTGGGACATAGCACAAGCACTAGCACCCTACACAAAGGAAATTAAGAGAATAGAATTCCACGAAGTAACTCAAAGAGCACTATCAAAAGCATTAAAAAACCCAAGAGAAGTAAACCTAAAACTAGTAGAAGCACAAATACTGCGAAGAATTGAAGATAGATGGATAGGCTTCGAACTCAGCAAAAAAGTTCAAACAAAATTCAATAGAAGAGACTTATCAGCCGGCAGAGTACAAACACCAGTTCTAGGATGGATAGTAAAAAGAACAATAGAAACCAGACAAAACGTAAGAGAATTCCTCCAAATAACCTTGGAAAACAACTTAAAAGTAGTACACAGCCTACCAAAACTCAAGAAAAAAGAAGTAAGAGAGATAATCAAAAAACTAACTGAAACACAATGCGAAGTATTAAGCGTAGAAATAAAGGAAACACAAATAAACCCTCCACCACCATTCTCAACAGACTCCCTACTAAGAGAAGCATCAACCATACTAAAATACGGAGTAAAAGAGACAATGACATTAGCTCAAGACCTCTTCGAAGTAGGACTAATAACATATCACAGAACAGACAGCACTAGAGTATCAGGAGTAGGCATGAAAATAGCTAAAGACTACATCAGTGAAAAATGGGGGCAAGAATACGTAAAACTTAGACCATGGGGCAAGGAAGGAGCACATGAATGTATAAGACCAACAAGACCAATAGATGCAGGGCGACTAAGAAATCTAATAGCACTAGGAATAATGAGATTAGCAAAAAGATTAACATCAAGACACATCGCATTATACAACCTCATATTTAAAAGATTCATAGCAAGTCAAATGCAACCAGCAAAAGTAGTAAAGCAAAAAGTTAAACTAAAAATATTAAACTGGACCCTAGAAACTGAAGGATATGTAGAAGTAAAAGAACCAGGATACCTAAAAATTCAAACAATACGATTAATCCCCAAGGTAACTCAAAGAAAACTCAAAGTAAAAGACGTTAGACATTGGAGAGCATCAATAACCCCAATGTTCACAGAAGGAGAAATAATAAGACTAATGAAGGAAAAGGGAATAGGAAGACCCTCAACATACGCCAAAATACTGTCAACACTTCTAGAAAGAAGATATGTAATACTAAGCCCCAGAAAAAAGCTTGTAGCAACAAAACTTGGACAAAACGTCTACACCTACCTAAAAGAAGCCTTCGAAAAATATGTTTCAGAAGAAACAACAAGAAAACTTGAAGAATTAATGAAAAAAGTAGAAGAAGGACAATTAAACTACATGGACATACTTAGAAATCTCCATGAAGAAATAAAACAACTATCAGAAGTTGGCATATAATTTACTGCTTCCCTCTAAAAAAGTCAGTCAACTTCACTTCACTAACCTTCCTCCTCAAAACCTCAGCACACTTCTTTGGATCAAGTCTCTTAAACTCAAGATGCAAAGTCTTCAACAAAGTAAGTGCATTCCTACTAATATCAGGTGCAACCAGGATACCTCTAACCTCTCTATATGGACTTCTACGCTTAATCTCCTCAACATACCTTGAAAGCTGAACTATAGCATCTCTATCAGCCACCCTACGCTTCAACTCTAAAACAACAAATCTACCCTTAGAATCAATACCATAAAGATCAATAAAACCAGGCTCCACAGGCTTTTCATAACTTATAATCCTTAATCCATCCTCCACAAGTTCAGGATTAATCATTATAGCCCTCTGCATATCATGCTCAGAAGCATAAAGAGAGAAAACACCCTTATCAACCAAATCTAAAACCGATGAAAAATAGACTTCCTTAAAAATAATATCAACAATCTCTCTAGGACTCTTCCTGATAGCCCTAATCCTAAGAAAAGAATTATCAACCAAATCCACATGAAAAATACAGTCTGGAGGTTGCCAATTAACCGGATTAACATCCCAAGGTCTATGAATTTGAATTGAACCATCAGTCTTTAAAATTACTAGACGCTCCCCATAATCCAGCGTAGAAGAAGCACGACCCCTATAATCAACCTTACACAAACCAATAAGAAGAACCATCTTCCTCCTCTCAATCGCATGCCTTAAATCAGAAACCATCTCACTCAACTGACGATCTGAAATTATTCTAACAGGTCTACGTTCATCCACCAATTCAACCACGATAAATATTAACTGAAATCTATAATTTAAAGCTGGAGGCACAATGGAAAACAAGAAACTAGTAATCACCAAATACAACACCACATGGAAATCCTATGATGAACTATATGGAGAAGAGCAAAACAAGAAATATGAAACCATACTAAGCAACCTAACATGGACGAGAAAAATAAAAAGAATCATGGACATAGGATGTGGAACTGGAAACTTCATGAATAAAATCATAAACAAAACAAAATATACGGTGGGAATAGACCTATCCAAAAACATGCTAAAAGAAGCAAAAAGAAAAATAAGAAAAAACAGCTGGAAAACATCACTAATACTAGCCGATGCAGAAAACATTCCAATAAAAAACAACTGTATAGACCTTACCTTCGCCATCACACTAATACAAAACCTACCAAACCCCGAAAAATTCCTAATAGAAAACAGTAGAATTCTAAGGAATAAAGGAAAAGCAATAATCACTGCGATAAAAAGAATATACAAGCCAGAAGACATAGAGAGAATAATACAATCCAACAAGAAATTAAAGATAACAATGAAAATCAACTTGGAAGATGTTGCAGACATAATATTATTTTGTAAAAAACTAGACAACAATTAAATCAACAGGATAACTATCAAGAATTTCAAAGCCATCATCAGTAACCAAAACATCCCTCTCCACTCTAACTCCGCCAAAACCAGGAATATAGATTCCAGGCTCCACTGTAACAATCATCCCAGGCTTAAGTATGGTTGAATCCGAAGAAGACAGCCTTGGCGACTCATGAACACTCAACCCAATACCATGACCAGTAGAATGTATAAAGTAATCACCATACCCATACTTTACAATAACACTTCTAGCAACCCTATCAACCTCAGAACATTTAACACCAGGTTTAATTGAATCTATTGCATTATTGAGAGCTTCAACAACAATAGAATAAATTTTCTCATGCTTATTTGAAACATGACGAGTAACCAGCGTTCTAGTT
>JANZKD010000091.1 GCA_025061245.1 Candidatus Culexmicrobium profundum | reverse complement strand
ACTTTTTTCGGGTTTATTTTCTTTTTTAGTAATTCGTAAAATTTGTTATTATGGTATGTGCTTTTAAGTTTGTAGTGTATTAATTCATGTAACATTAAGTATTCGATAGAGTCTAAGTCGAGTTTTGAAATTAGGTTTTTGTTTATTCTTATTGTGTTTTTCTTTAGGGATATTGAGGCTGCTTTTGTTTTCATGGGTTTTAGTGTTAATTTTATTTTGTCTTGGATGCCCAGGTCTTCTTTAAGTTTATCTAGAATTTCTTTTAATTGTTTAGTGTTCATTTGGTGGTTCCTCCTTTTCTTGCTTTTTCAATTTCTCTCACTATATATTCTGTGGTGACTGTTTCAGCAAAATTCTTTAGTTCTGGTAGAATTTTGCTTATGTTTTCTTTTACTTTTTTCATTTCTCTGAAAAGGTCTTTTAATAGTGCTGTTCTAAGCTTTCTTTCATGAGATTCAGTTATTTTTGGTGCTTTCATTATCTCTGGAATACTCTCACTTAGTTCTCTTAACTGGAACGATACTTTTCTGCCTTCTAGGAATCTCCTATTTATTAGAATGTTTACTGTTTCAATTATTCTCTCTGTTGGAGATTTTACTGATACTTTCTCATCATATTTGATTTTTTCATCTATTGACTCTGATAGAATTTTTATGAATACTTCAGTATCGATGTTCCTTTTAATCCATTCTTCTCTTGCTCGCTCTATTCTGTCATATATGGCCTTATATACTGGATTAGCCAAATCTACTTCCAGTAGACTTCTAAGAATTCTGTAGGCATCTGCTATTGTTGGCTCTGCAATTAGTCTTCTCGCTGAAATTTTCTCTCTAATTCTGTTTAGGACTTTTCTTAAGGCGTCATTGTTTATTTCTGTCTTCATTATTGTACGGAAATCAGTTACAAGTGTTTTTTCATGTATTAATTCTACCAGTCCATCCCAAAATTCTCTCGGAACTCTTCTCCCCTTAATATAAAAAAGTATTTTTCCATAAATATATGCTAGGATTTCTACATCTTTGACATAGTAGATTTTCTCTTTATGTGAACCTAAGGCTTTAAACAAATCGATTACTTCTTTAAGTCTACGAAGTAGAATTTGAATTTCAGGCGTAGTCCAGAATGTAGCTATTATTCTGGTTTTTGGATCAACTACTTCTTTAAGCGTTTCCAAGGCCTTTCTCTTATTGGTTTTTATTTCCTCTTTAATTTCGTCTATATTTATGCTTAGATCTCTTCCTCCAACCTTCAGACTCTTCAGAAAACTTTTCAGGTTCTTCAGATTTTGCTTAAACTCCTCAATCCTCCTTTCAATTCTGCCAAGAACATTTTCTTCCACATCTCTAGCTATTCTTCTGTCTGCAATCAGCTGAAACTTTTTAAGGCTTTCTCTCACATATCTCAAGAGTCCTACTGAGTCAACTATGAGTCCATACTTCTTTTCAGATATTTCATCTTTATATGGGCGGTTTACTCTTGCAATAGCTTGAAGAAGTCTATGCTCATATAGTGGCTTATCTAAATACATTACCTTAAGAATTGGAGCATCAAAACCTGTTATTAGCATATCTGTAACTATAAGGATTTTTGGATTCTCCTCCTCTTTAAACTCTCTTTGAATATCCAAATTTATTTCATTTGTATCGCTTTTCCCTCTCCTCTTAATCAATTCCTCCTTATAATCTAGAATTATCCCTCTATCGTTATGTTGATAGGTCATGACAATTTCAGTCCATTTCTCAACATTTTCCTCTCCATAGCGCTGAGCATAACGCTTTTTAAGTTCACGATCTAGAAATCGTTTCATATGAACACATGCTTCCCTATTTGCAGTTACAACCATAGCCTTAAATCTAAAGTTCTCAGTGTCAGCTTCAATTCTCTCCGCAATATGCTTAGCCAGCCTTTCAAGTCGCCTCTCATTTGTTAAGAAAACCCTCACTTTATTTAGATGCCGTCTTATTTCACTTCTAGTTACAATTATTCTTTCACTTGGAGGAAGTTCTGTAAACTCTCCACTTTCTAGAAAGGTTTCAATATCATCTGCAGCGCTTCCTTGACTTGAAGATTCAATCCAATCCTCAATATACTTCTTTATATCTTCATCCTCTAGAAGAATTTTAATTCCCTCAGTAGTTGGCTTTCCCTCTTGAATTACATCGTAAACTATGGGTAGAGTGAAGTTATCGGAAATTGAGTCTCTTATGAAGTAGACGTCTAAGTAATATTCTCTTGGAGGATAAGCAAATTCAAGAAACGTATTTCTTTCAAATTTAAAGACTGGTGTTCCAGTGAAAGCAAATCTCATAGCATTTTCAAATACATTCTTCATCATTGACGCTAAAAGTCCATACTGACTTCTATGAGCCTCATCTATTAAGAGAAGAATCTCCTTCTTTTGAATACCTCCAAGCTCCATTAGCTTCCTCTTTCTCTCTTCTAATGGTAATCTCTGCAGCTCTCTTCTTATCCTCTTATACTTTCCTCTATCTACTTGTTTTAAATATTCTAATTGCTCTTCACCGAGACTTAAAAGTAAACTTTCAAACTCCTCTCTTTTAAACTTTTGAATTAATACTACATAGATTCCCTTAGCTATAATGCCATGCCTATACTCACTTCTCTTTATCCTAGAAATCTCCTCCTTTAATTCTTCTATACTTTCAATAACTCGGAGATAACTCTTAAACTTAGAAGCCTTCAACCCATCTATAAAATCTTTAAGTTGTCTTTGAAGATCTCTTCGATCAACTATAAAGAATACGAGTGGATTTCTATCAAAAAACTCCTCAAAAAATCTATTCGCAATAAAAAACATAGTATAAGTCTTACCACTCCCCTGCCAATGCCATATAAGACCCCTTTGCTTTTCATCTTTATTATTCAAGTAGCTGGACATTCTCTGCAGAGCTTTTTCAGTCGCCAGATATTGATTATATCTTCCAATAATCTTGTCTATACTCCCCTCCTTCTCCCTAAAGAAAGTAAACCATTTAATGACATTTAGAAGAACAGATGGCTGTAATAAATGGTCGATGGATTCAATTTTTAATAAAAGATTACCCTCTTTCTTCTCAATCTTCCATGTCTGAGCAGGAGTCAACCTCCTTTTCTTACTCCAATTCGGATAAGTCGGAAGAAAAAGCTTCTTATGACCATAAGCTATGGCAAACTGAACAAACCTAAAAAGCTCAGGAGACTCCTGCTCATATCTCCTTATTTGATCAACAGCCTCCTCCTCAGAACCTATTCTAGTTGAAGGCTTAACCTCAATAATCGCTAAGGGTATCCCATTAACAAAAAGTGTAAAATCTGGCTTAACATTTCTAGGCGAACCAGGATACTTTATCTCCCTAGCATAAATGAAACTGTTATTTTCGATATTATCAAAGTCTATTAGCCGAAAAGTCCTCTTCTCACTCCTCTTCACAGTATACTCAACACCATATTTCAAATAATCTAGAAGTACAGCTTCAGATACATTTCTAAGAATACTCTTAACATGATCTAAAACTTCTCTCCTTTCAGCCTCAGTTAAATCTCTCAAAAAAGATCCATTTAACTCATAAAATTTCTTCTCAAAAACAATATCATAAATAAAGTTATTCAAAAGCAGATTTTCCACTAAACTATACTTCTTTCCATCCTCCCAATTCAAACTCTCTAACTTATCTCTCAACTCTTCTACATCCGCAAATTCAGAAATTAAAGAACTTGAAAGACTATTCATAGCCTCACCCTAACCTTACCAGTCAAAAGCAAATCCATCAATCTCCTCTTCATCCTAACCAATTTTTCTCTTTTCTTTTTCTTTAATTTCAAAATGTTATCTATAGAAGAGAGAATTTCAGCTATTCTTTTTTGTTCCTCCAGGGGCGGAAGTGGAACCTTGAATTTTCTTAGATTAGTAGCGTTAATGTTGGCTTGATGTACTGCTCTAGTAGCTAATTGCCTAAGCCTATTGTGAGAAAAAATCATATAAAACGTTAAAAAATGAGGATCAGCAATATCCCTTTTAACTCTAAGTCTTATTAAATAGGAAGCAAAGACATAATTTCCATCTAATAAGAAAATACCGGTCCTTCCTACAAGTTCATAACTGTTTGTCCTATTAAATAAAATATCTCCTTTTTCCAATTTGAACATTCTGAAAGTTTTTTCATCTAAGTTAACATACTTTGTAATTCTAGGAACAACATAACCATCCTCTATTTCATCCATCCTAATAATTGGATATTTGCCCTGTCTATCCATCTTAATCGATAATCCATATTGACATAAATCTAAAGTATCTCCTAATCTAACAACCTTCCATTCCTTCGGAATTCTTCCAAGCTCTGTATCCTTAAATTCCTTATGCCCTATTCCCTTCATTAAAAGCTCTTGCATCAGACCCCTTTTAAGCCTCTTAGTTTTCATTATAATTTCATCTGTTTTCTGAATGGCTTTATCAACTGTTGAAAGAACATGCGCTATAGCCTTTTGTTCTAGAAGCAATGGAAGTGTAATTTTCATATTTTTGACAAGTTTATGATTTAGATGTAATACGTTGGTGCCCTGAGAAAAAGATTTCATCTTCTGACGTATAGGCTTGTATGTCAGGTAGTAGAATAGAAATTTGCTATCGATTATAGATTTATCAAAAATTAATCTAGTCAAATCCATTGAGTAAACAAGTTTACCATTGACATCTTCAATTAAGATTGGAGCTCCGATTATAAACCCCCTACTCATATCTGTATTGGCTATGAGGATGTCGCCATTATTTAGGAAGAAGTCTGGGTCTATACTTACATTCTCTTTAATATAAATCCGCTCAGCGTCTCGTTTTAGTCCTCCTTCTTTTTCGAAGTCGTTAATTGTGATAAATCTAAATTTGGTGGGTTCTTTGGTTATTTGATCACTATGATATGAAAAGCCTCTTTGGAATCTGCAAAGGTCTCCAAGCTTAACAACTTTCCAATCTTCTGGAATCCAGCCGATTGGTGTTTCTTTGAATCCCTCCTCTTTGTAGAAATTCATTTTTTATTCGCCTCCAGAACTTCTCTTATATAATTTAATGCTTTGCTGACAAGCCTCTTTTCTTCTGCTTCTATTCTTTCAAATTCTTTAAGTTCCTTCTCTATGTCTATTTCTTCCTCTTCAATTTTAGGAAAAATGTAAAGAGTTACATTGAGATTATAGTCGTTTGCCTTTATTTCATCAAGAGAGACAACTTTTGCAAAGCCTTCAATATTTTTAAATTGTCTATAGGCTTCAACAATCCTTCTAATATTCTTTTCTGCAAGTATGTTTAAGCGTTTAATCTCCGGATGGCTTTCATATTCTAATGATGCATTTATGAATAGTATTTTATTTCTTCTTTCTTCAGGCTTATTTTTATTAAATATTATGATCGCGCCTGGAGCTCCTGTGTTGTAAAAGAGTTTTTCAGGGAGTAATATGATTGCTTCAATTAAGTCTTTTTCAATAACTGCTCTGCGAATGCGTTTTTCTCTTCCTCCTCTAAATAATGCTCCGTTATCTAGGACTATTCCTACTTTTTTATTTGCATAGTAGTTCATTAGTTGTATCCAGGCCCAGTCGGCAGTGTTCTTTGGAGTAAAGCCGTTTATGCCTAGACTTGTGTATATCTTTCTAACTGATGGTTGGCCAAGATTGGTTTCATTATACCCGTCTTGATTCCAGGGAGGATTTGCGATAACGTAGTCTGCTTCTTCAAATTTTGGGTTGGTAAGGCTGTTGCCTACAAATATTTGATAACCTTCAATTCCGTGAAGTATGAGGTTCATTTTTGCAATAATAGCCATTGTTTCGTTTATTTCTTGTCCGAGAAGTTCTAGGCTGGGTTTTTTACCGTTAATTTTTTCTCTTACGTAGTTATAGGCCTCAATAAGCATTGCACCAGATCCGCAAGCAGGGTCTAGAACTCTGCTTCCATCTTCAATATCTAGGATTTGAACGATTAATTTGATGACTTCGCGCGGTGTGTATGTTTCTCCTTCTTTCGCCTTTTGAGGCGCAAAATATGATAGAACCCATTGATACGCATCACCTATTGCATCATAATTGATTTCTGAAAAATCGTATTGATTGAATAATTGGACTAGTCCTTCTAAAATGTTCATGTTATCTTCACTTATGAAGCCTAGGAAGCCTAGAACTTCGACCAGTTTTTGGAGGTCTTGAATTTTTTCGTTCACTCTGGAGATTTTAATTATTGCGTTTGCAATTTCTTTAATGGTTTCTCTGCTTTTGGTTATTTCGTGCCAGCTGTAGAGTTTTTTCTCTTTTTCATCGTAAAGCGTGATATAGTCGCTGTTAGCTAGGATATAGGCTTCTTCTTTTGAAAAACCTTCTCTAACGTACTTGTCTGCGATAGAATGCCATTTGTCACTAACGGTTTTATAGAATAGGAATAAAAGTAAGACTTTATAGTCTATGGCTGTTCTTATTAGATCTGCCCCGTTTTTCAGCAATTTAATTAAACTATCCCGGCCGACAACAGGCTTTTTAGGGGTAATAACAGGTTTGAGGAAAACAAGACGGTAGATTTTTCTTCTAAAATCTTGAGGATTTTCTTCAACTTCTATTAGACCTACTTTTCTTAGGGCTGAAAGAAGCTTGTTGACATTTTCAAGTCCTAGATCTCTTTTTCTTAAAACTTCTTCAACGTCTTTAGTTGTAAAATTTTTAGAACCAAATTCCTCAACAAGCAAGAGATAGCGTTTTCTGGCCCACTCTTCAAGCTTACCTACAGCAGACCAGTTAATTCCAATTAGTGATGACAGTTTTATACCTCCAAAGATTTTTATTCATTTAATACCTTAATCTTTATTTAGGTATATAAATTTTATTCATCACAACTATTCTTGTACCT
>JANZKD010000090.1 GCA_025061245.1 Candidatus Culexmicrobium profundum | reverse complement strand
GTGTTGGGAAGGGGGGGATTTGTGTTGGATGAGGGTGGCTGAGATGATGAGGCTTTGAAGTTGTAGGGGTTAACTTTCTATGTTTTGGTTGGATTCCCTATTCTGACTTATTTTTGGATTATGGGTTGGCTTCTTTCTTGTTCCTGCTTTTCATCATCTTCATGATGTTTCTTAGGGGGTGTGTTGCCTTTACGACTTTTCTTATGGGTCTTCAGATATTGTATGTTGTATTATCTGGTGGCGGATGGCTCATAGGGCCGTAGAGCTTTTGAGTATAATGGTTTAGAGGAAGTGTAAATAACTTTGGATTATGACTTTAGTAATATTAGTCTTAATTTTAGCTGAAAGGAATTAAAATATGTGGTGAAATGACAATCATAGTGAAATTGATTGTTGGATAATTAAGCTGTTCGTTAGGGCTTGGAATGGTGTATAATATGAGTATTGATGTCATTGTTAGGAGATTAAAATGGAAGGAAGAAGTGATTCATTCTCCTAGGGGTTTGATTAGAGATGAGTGTTATTTGGGCAGGGGTGTTGATGTTTTAAACGTTTATGAGAGGTGTGGTCATGCTTGTAGTTATTGTTATGTTGAGTGGCCTTGGAGTCCTAGGACTGTTATTGTTAGAAGTAATATTATCGGTAGGGTTAGAAGAGATTTATTGAGAAGATATTTGGGTAAGAAAGTAGTTATTAATTTGGGTTCTGCAACTGATCCTTATCAACCTGTTGAGGGGAGGTATAAATTTACTCGACGTATTATTAAGTTGCTTATGAAGTTTAATGCCTCTTTCTACATTTGCACTAAATCAGATTTAGTTCTTAGAGATTTAGATTTATTGAATAGTTATGATAATTGTTGGGTTGGCTTTACCATAAGTAGTCTAAATGATGACTTTTGCAGAGTTTTTGAGTCTAATGCACCTAAACCGAGTATTAGGATTGAGGCAATTAGAAGGCTTATTGAAAATAATGTCTTTGTTGTTGTTCGAATTTCACCTATAATTCCAATGGTTAATGACTCAGTTGAAGAATTAAGGAGACTTCTTGAAGAATTGAAGAGTATTGGTGTTAATCATTTTGTAGCTGAGATTTTGAAGCTTGATAGGAGAAGGTTTATCTTTAATGGTTGGAATGGAAAGCCCAATTGGAAGAAAAGTCTTAAGGATTCATTAATTGAGTGGAATGGTGAAAAGCTGGCTAGAGCTATTGAGAAAATATATTATGAGGAGGGGGAAGTTCTTTATGGATATCGAGTGCCGAAGGAAAATGTTAGATTTAACATTTTGAAGAATGTTAGGGAGATATGTGGAAATTTAAAATTCACTACTTGTAATATGGGATTAAATATTAAGAAGAAATTAGCTAATTGGTTTAGTGATGAGGGAGAGTTTATGTGTGCTTGTTATGCGAAGAAGCCCTTAACCATCTCCTTGAGGAGGAATATGGATGGGTAAGCTATTTGGAACTAATGGTATTCGAGGCAAGTTTGGAGATGAATTAACAGTTGAACTTGCAGTTAAAATTGCCCTCTCCATAGGCACGTATTTTAATGGTGGAGAAATTCTAGTTGGATTTGATGGTAGAGTAAGTAGCCCCATTTTAAAGAGAGCTGTTATTAGTGGATTACTTGCATCAGGCTGCAATGTTGCACATGCAGGTATGTTGCCAACCCCTGTTCTTCAGTTTGGTGTAAAGTACTTCAAGTATGATGGTGGAGTCATGATAACAGCCAGCCACAACCCACCAGAATATAATGGAATCAAGGTTATTGGGCCGGATGGAATTGAAATTCCGAGGAGAGAGGAAGAAAAAATTGAGGAAGTATTCTTTGAAAATAAAATTCATAGAGCAGCATGGAATGAAGTGGGCAGAATTAAAGAAGAACCCAATGTCATTCAGGCATATATTGACGAAATAATTAAACAGGTGAATGTTAGGAAGATAGCTTCAAGAAAATTTAAAGTAGTCGTAGATCCTGGAAACGGAGTATCTAGCTTGACAACACCCATTGTATTGAAGAGAATTGGATGTGAAGTAATAACGATAAACGATGTAATTGATGGTAAATTTCCTGGAAGAGGACCGGAGCCAATCCCAAAGGTTCTAGGAATAGTTTCAAAAATGGTTTCATCATCTAATGCAGATTTAGGAGTCTCACTTGATGGAGATGGAGATAGAGCAATATTCACAGATGAAAAGGGAGTTACACACTGGGGAGACAAAAGTGGAGCAATAATAGAGAAATACCTATTGCAGAGAGAAGGCGGAGGAATCATAGTAACTCCAGTAAGTTCATCCAAGCTAATTGAAGAAATCGCAATGAAGTATAATGGAGAGATAATATGGACTAGAGTTGGAAGTGTAACAGTCTCACATAAATTAAAGGAAGTAAATGGAACACTAGGAATAGAGGAGAATGGAGGAATATTCTATCCACCACACCAGCTAGTTAGAGATGGAACAATGGCCACATTACTAATGCTAGAAGTATTAACCCATGAGGGAGAAGGTCTCTCAAAAATTGTAGATAAACTTCCAAGGTACTATAATTATAAAGATAAAATTCCATGCCCACATAATTTAAAGAAAAAAGTAATGGAAAAAATGCTATTAGAAGTAAAGTGTGAAGAGGCAGTGAAAATTGAAACTATTGATGGAATAAAAATCTGGAAAGATGAAAATAAATGGGTTTTAATTAGACCCTCAGGAACAGAGCCTATCATAAGAATATATGCTGAAGCAAAGAGCAATGAAGAAGCAAAAGAGCTTGTTGAGAAATACAAGGAAAAGTTAAGGGGAATCTTAGCATAGGAGGAAAACTATTGCCAGTAAAAATCGACAAAGCAGTGAGAAGGACACTAGATTTGAGAGGAGAATTAGATGAAATAGTTGACATGACATTAGCCTCAAAAAACCAGTTAAGCATGATAGCAGAAGGGGGAGGTTACGCCGCCCTCCTATCAACATCAGCAACATTCAGATCACTATTAGGAGCAAATGTAGGATGCTACTTTCCACGTGAATACATGATTTATGCAGCTCCATATGCAAGTGAAAATGAAGTTGTATTCATATTCACTAGGAGAAGCCCTATACCACCAAGAATAATTGATGTAATTAAAACATGTGGATTAATGAGACTAAAAACAATCTTAGTCGTCCTAAACAAAATTTCAGAAGAAGATGAAGAATTACTAGACTATGTTGAATTCCTCATAGAAATAGAAGTAGAAGATGACAAGTTAGCATTAAATCACTTCATGGCTGAAAACACATTCCTAACTCTCATCGCCATTGAGGCTGCATTAAAAAGCGAAAATCGAGAAAGAGCTAGAAACATACTTGAAGAATTAAGTGAAATATCCTTTGAAGAAGATAAATCCATTAGAAACATCCTTAGAAACTGCATTCAAAGTAGAAGGAGCATAATTTTTTCAGGCCCTCCACTATATGGATTAGCATTAAAAATATGCAGAGACTTAAATGTAAATTCAAATTCAAACATCACACTATACAAGACAGGTGAACATCCACACGTGACAAGAACAATCAGTGAAAAAGACTATGTAATAATAATGAAGACAGAATTGGAAGATAAGTCAGCACGAGAAATATCAAATTTCTTAAAAATAAGAGGACTAAATAGTGAAATAATAGAGTATAAAGGTGATCCTCTAATAGCCACAATAGAAATGGGGGGTAAAATCTTACCACAACTATATGAAATCATGCCAAAAATAACAAATGAAGATGTGTGGTAAGAGAGATGTTACGTAGAATACTTGAACTAATCGGAATCTACAGGATATATGAAAAATGGTTATGGAAGCAAATTGAAAAGGGGAATAAACCAAGACATGTTGGAATAATATTAGATGGAAACAGAAGATGGGCAAGAAGTAGAGGGTTGCCACCATGGATTGGACATGAAAAAGGTGCGCAAAAAGTTGAAAACCTATTAAGATGGTGCTATGATGCAGGAATAAAAACACTCACCATATACGTATTTTCAACTGAAAACTTCATGAGAACCAAGGAAGAAGTCGAGGAAATAATGAAACTAGCACAAAAATACATTGAAAAAGCAATGAACAGCAAGGAAATACATGAATATGAAGTAAGAGTAAAAGCCATTGGAAGAATAGAGCTTCTCCCACCAAAGCTAAGAGAAGCCATACAAAAATTAGAAAAAGCAACTGAAAAATACAATAAACACTACCTAAACATTGCAATAGCATATGGAGGAAGAAGTGAAATAATAGATGCTGTAAAAAGAATAGCTGAAAAGGTAGAAAAAGGACTTCTACATGCAAATGAGATAAACGAGGAAATATTTGAAAAACACTTATACACATCGCATCTGCCAAACCCATACCCAGACCTAATAATTCGCACCAGTGGAGAAGAAAGATTAAGCGGCTTTCTCCTCTGGCAATCAGCCTATAGCGAGCTAGTCTTCCTAGACATATATTGGCCCGACTTCAGAAAAATAGATTTATGGAGAGCTATTAGAATCTTCCAAAAACGTGAAAGACGATTCGGGAGATAGAAATGGACGATTTACCAATGGTTTCAATAATAATTCCAGTAAGAAATGCAGGTGAAACAATTGAGGACCTACTTAAATCGCTAATTAATCTAGATTATCCTAAAGAGAAGATTGAAATAATAATTGTAGATGGTCAATCAACTGACGACACAATTAAGAGAGCATCAAAATATCCAGTTAAAATTCTAACTGAACCAGGCTTAGGGCCAAGTTATGCAAGAAAAATTGGAATTGAAGCTTCGAGGGGAGAAATATTAGCTTTCACTGACGGTGACTGTAGAGTGCCAAAAGAATGGGTTAAAGTGATAGTTGAAGATCTCTCCCAACCAGAAATAGGATGCGTAGGTGGAAGTGTATTCGTAGAAGAAAGCATAAAAAATAACATCTATGCAGTTTATGCTGATAAATCCATAATGAGAATCATGCCACTAGCAAAGGAAAAAGAAATACTTGAAGAGCCAAAGGTCTTCAAGCACTTAGCCTTCTGTAACATGGCTATTAAAAGAGAAGTTTTAAATGAAATAGGCGGTCTAGACACTAGATTTAAAACATTCGAAGACGTAGATACAGTTCAAAGCATATGTGAAAAAGGCTATAAAATGATGCTTGATCCAAGAATGTATGTCTGGCATAAGCATCGCCAAAGTCTAGGAGCAATAATAAAACAAACATATTCCTATGGAAGAGGGGGACCTAAATTCAGGAAAAAGCATCCGAAAAGTCAATTAACCAAGTTTTATCGTAGAGGTTTAATCGCATTTTACACTGTAATGCTTATATTAATTCTAGGCATCATAACTTCAATTTTAATGCAGACTCCATTGCCAATCATAGTAGCATTAGCCCCATTTATTATAGGATATGTGGCAGGAGTAGCCTACTATAGAGTTAAAGGAAACAGCTTGAAAGAAGCATTCATATTTACTCTAATAGATGCACTTAGAATCTTTGCATTCAGTATAGGGGATTTAAGGGGCAACCTATTTGACAAATAATGTGATTTTAAACCTATTGTGATGATAAATTCCAAGGCTTACCATGATCTAAAACTTGTCTAGGAATTAAATCCCTAAACTTCTTTAGAAACGCTTTATCCTCATTTTCATTTCTCAATTCATCAGGAAGCATGTGTGGTATTTCCTCAATTATGGGATACCAACGCCCACATTTATCACAAATCAATATTCCATCCACGACTTCATGCCTAATACAATTGATACAATTCAACTTAACTTCCCCTAGATCCTTAAGGAACTTTTGGTGTAAACCACAAAACTCTTCACATAAAATTTCATCCTCAGAAAAATCAATGTTATCATATTTGTATTCAGTTTCATTAAAGACAATTAGCTTAAGTGGAAATTTCTTGCATATGGGGCATGCAAGTATATCTAATAACCGATATTTCAATGATATCACCATTTGAAATGGCTAACTAGAATTTTATAAATTATACGCTTATGATTGCTTTAAAACTACATGAAATTTTCTAACTTCATTGGAAGATAAATCTACGACAAATGAAATTTTATATGTACCCTTAATCGTATAATTCACCTTATTTCCCGTCGTATCATCAAGTATAATTAAAACCCTAGATGTGGGCACACCTAGATTACTTAAATCAATTTCAATAGTAGCTGTAACTTTTGTAGCTCTAGGATTTTCAACCTTAAACATTAAGCAGATGTATGGTGAACCACCAATAAAATGTATATGTGCACCAATATACTCTGCCTTGACAGAGATAACATTTAGTGGTTGGAGAAAGAAAAGCGACATGGCCAATGCAATCAATAGGAAGACAGCTAGAAAGAAAACCTTTAATTTCCGCTTACTCTTCTTACCCTTTTTACTCATTTGCTTCAGCTCCAAACATTAGTTCATTACATTCTGATAAATGACGAGACAATCTAACAACTCTAATAGGAATTTCAAAAACTTTTCCCTTCTCAATCACAAAATGCTTTATGGGCAAGCTCTCTCCTAATGCCCTCTTAATATGTTCTCCAATATAGTGTAGCTGAATGCAATGGGGTGAACCATCAGGAGTTAGGATAGTGAGACTCTTTATTTTTGACAATCGAATTATGTTTAATAATTTAAATCCAACAACATTCATATGCACCGTTTCCATGCATACACTTAATGGTATTCGATTCTGTGAGAATCTTCTTAGAATATCCGGGAATTCAACTTCAATGCATTTACCATAGACTAACAAGTTTTCGCCTTTAAGTTGCCTACTAGTCACACTTGTTGAAAGTAAACTCATTTAACCCCCCTAAAAGCAATATCATATTATTAAGTACAAAATAATTATGGTGCAACTATGAAGAGGAAAATAGTTTTAGCATCAACATCTCCT
>JANZKD010000089.1 GCA_025061245.1 Candidatus Culexmicrobium profundum | reverse complement strand
CATAGAACAGTGTATAATTATCTTCAGAGGGAGAGGCGGAGATTGAAGCGTATGGAATTTGAGTTGTGGAGAAAGCCTTGGTGAAGCGTCAAATTAAATAGGTTAATGTTCTTATATGTTGATGGTGTTTAGAGGTGTCACAGGAAGTATATGAAGCAATTAGTCCAGCGGATTTTTTTACAGGAATAGGGACATAGCTGGATTTGATAATCCAGTTAGGGCAACCTATACTATTATTAGGGAATTAGTGGAGAATGCATTAGATGCATGTGAAACTCATGGTATTTTACCGGATATTTTCGTTAGGTTGACTCCTGAGGAGAGAGTTAATGTTTATAGGATTAGAGTTGAGGATAATGGATGCGGTGTTCCTAAGGAGTATATTGCTTCAGCTTTTGGTAGAGTTTTATTTGGTTCAAAGTATATTTTGAGGCAGACTAGGGGTACTTTTGGTCTTGGAGGTAAGATGGCTATACTTTATGGTCAGATTACCACTCATAGTCCAGTTAAGATTATTACTAGTACTGGTGGTCCTACAAAGTATTTCTGTGAATTGATGATTGATATTCAGCATAATAAGCCTATACTTCGCAGGGGTGGAATTAAGGCTTTACCAAATCCAACTTATTGGCATGGAACTATTATTGAATTTACTTTTGAGGGTGATTATTCTAGGGCTAAGCCTAGAATTTTGGAATACTTTAGGCAAACTGCAATTATTCTTCCATATGCAAACATAAGTTTCATAGATCCTGATGGAATCTTCTATAGATTTGAGAGGGCAACCACTGAGATGCCTAAGCCTCCTCAAGAAGTTCGACCTCATCCACATGGTGTAGATGTAGAGTTGTTTAAGAGGCTTATTAAGAGGACTAGGACTAAGAGGCTTGTTGACTTTATTTCTACTAGTTTCCATAGGGTTGGAAGGAGAACTGCCTATAAGTTTCTTAGGTTTGCTAGGATTAATCCTAGGAAGGATCCTAAGAGTTTGAAGCCTGATGAGATAGTTAAGATTGTTAATGCTATGAGGCGTTTTAATGATTTCTTGCCTCCAGATGCATCTTGTCTTTCTCCAATTGGACCGAGTTTGCTTGAGAAGGGTATTGTGAAGGAGTTGAAGCCTGAGTTTGTTGTTGCAGTTCAACGTAAGCCTTCGGCTTATTCAGGTCATCCATTCATAGTGGAGGCAGCAATTGCTTATGGTGGAAATATTTCCTCTCCTAAGTCTGGTGAAATTAATTTGTTTAGGTATGCCAATAAGATTCCATTGCTTTATGACACGCATAGTGATGTTTCAATGAAGGTTATACGTTCAATTAAGTGGAATAGATATAAGATTGATATTAGCTCTCAAATTGCAATCTTCGTCCATATTGTTTCAACTAAGGTTCCATATAAGACTGTTGGGAAGGAGTATATTGCTGATAGACCTGAAATTGCATATGAGATTGAATGGGCGTTGAAGACTTGTGCTAGGAAGCTTAAGTTATACTTGACTAAGAAGGAGAGGAGAGCTGCTATTAAGAAGAAGATCAACATTTTGGAGAGATATCTCCCTAAGATAGCTGAGTTTGCAACTGAGCTGGCTGGTAAACCTACTCCTCCAGACGTGTCAAGATTGTTTAGGGGGTTTGCTAGAATTGAGAGAGAAGGCTAGGGAACACATGGAAAATATATTGGCTAAGTTGAGGGAGTTTGGATTAACAATTTATGACCAATTAGCCCGTGGAGAGTTTCCTAGAATTAAGATTCCAAGTAGGACGACTAGTAATATCATTTATGATCCTGATTTGAGGCAGTTTGTCTTGGGAGATCAAGTTGTTACTCGTAGTGCAGCTAATATTAGGCAGGTTAGATCTTTTACACAGCTGATTTGGGTTGCCTTCTTTGCTTATAAGTCTATGTTGGCTAATCAGCCTACTACTCTTAGAGATTTATACTATAATGCTGAGGCCTTTGATATTAAGTTTAAGAATCAGCAGGAGTCTAATGATGTTGTTGCTGATTTAGAAACCATCCTAGGAGTCCCCCGTGAAGATTTCATGATATTTCCTGAGGAGAGAAGTGCTGTTTTTGGCGACTTGACTATTGAGTATACTTCACCTGACCCTGACTATTATGGTAAGCGTATTAACCTGTCTTCTCATCCTGACGGCTTAATGATTGGCCCCTCACTTTTAACTGCTGATTTTGTAGAGTGTAATGCTGACAAGGTTATTGCAATCGAGACTGGCGGTTTATTTACAAGATTTATTGCTGAAAAAGTTCATAAGAAGTTTAATGCCATCCTAGTTCATACTGCTGGTCAAGCACCCAGAGCTACAAGGCGTTTCCTTAGGAGACTTAATGAAGAACTTGGACTACCAGTTTATATCTTAACTGACGCTGATGTCTGGGGTATGCATATTGCCATGGTTATTATTTCTGGTTCAGCTAATGCCGCCCACTTAACCGAGTTGACTACCCCAGATGCTAAATGGCTTGGTGTTTGGGCCACCGATATTGTTAGATACAAGCTACCTACCGATGCGATGACTGAAGAGGATTTGAATAGATTGCGATTATTAATGAGGGATCCAAGATATCAAGATCCATTCTGGATGAGAGAGATAAACGAATTCTTAAAAATTAAGCGCAAAGCTGAGCAACAAAGCTTTAGCAGATATGGTCTATCCTACATTGTCAAGAAATATTTGCCAGACAAACTTAGAGAAGTTTCTGGTCGCTGAGAAAATTCAGCGACACTCACACTATAAAAATAGGGTATACAAAAGATTTAGCGTGTACTTTCGGATAGAAGAAAGATGGTTGCGGCATTATGCTAAATTTTAACAAAATATCAACGTAGCGAAGGGAAAGTAAGTATGTTGTTGAGGTTTGTGAAGCAATTTCCAAAGGTTATACGATTTATTATGCAATTTATCAGTAGGCAAGAAAAGGCTTTCAAGGTGAACATGGTAAGAGCAGGTTTGCAGAACTTCGCTGAAAAGCTAACTCTCCAGTATCAGCCCGTCTACATTTCGGCTTTAGGTGCAACTGCGTCCCAGCTTGGAATTGTGAGCAGTATACGAGGTTTTTCAACAGCAATCACTGCTGTTGTTGTTGGGTGGCTTGCGGATAAGCATGGCTTAAAGGTGGTGTTTAATGTCGCGACGCTTCTGATGATAATGGGAGCATTACTTTTCGCGCTAGCTCAAAGCTGGATGATGGTTGTTCCAGCTCTCCTCATAGCTTCTCTCGGCATAAGCATGTCGAGAACTGCTTGCCCCGTGGTATGTGGAAGCTGTCTGAAGGATGAGGAGAGAGCTACAGGGAGAGGCTTATGTGACACGCTCACGCTTCTACCACGTCTCATATCGCCGACTATTGCTGCGATATTAATTACAGAATTTGGAGGATTAACTGAAAGCGGGATTAGACCCCTCTATTACATCCAGTTTCTTATTCTCGTTGCTATTTTTGTACTAGTCTTCAGAGCATTCACGGAACCAGTTAGCAGGGGGAACCTTTAGGACTAGCTTAGGCTTTATCGAAAGCATTAGGGAGTTTTTCGCTAAAGGGATTGCGATGGAAAGGTGGGTTGTATTTGACTGTACATCAAAACTTCCGTACTATGTGGGCACAACCGTATACGTTCCGCTATTTGCCGTAAAGGTGAAGAGTGCAGATCAGTTTACCCTAGGAGCTATGGCTACTGGCTTAGCAGTAACTCCCCCTCTGTTCTCGCTTCCTATGGGTAAGTTAGCAGACATAATGGGTAGGGAAAAAGTGATCTATGTGACAACGTCAATCTATTGCCTATCGCTTCTACTCTTAGTCTACGCCCCTAACCCAACAATCCTAATTATCTCAGCCATCTTGCAAGGGTTCTCCGAGGTTATCTCGGTCATTAGAGGAGCTATGACGGCGGAACTCGTGCCCTCTTACCTACTAGGTAGTATGTATGGCATCCTTGGGCTCTTTAGAGGAATTGTTTCGATAATTACCCCACTTATAGGTGGAGTCATATGGGATATCATCGGCCCAGAATACGTATTCTTCTTCGTAATTGCAACCCAGCTACTCAACATACTCCTACTCTCAACAATACCAGAAACACTGAAACGAGCCTAAGTTTTTATACACGTTGCATAGTGGGTCTAAGCAGGAGATATCTCCGAATATCCCTCTAGCTAAAGCCATGCAATCTCCTTTGCATAAGTTCTTTAAGATAAAGATATAGATAGTATGAATAACTAGTAGATTCTTCCTTCCAATTTTACATCTTGCTATTTTTTATTTTCATTTTAATCTCACTTGCCATATTTTCAATATCGCTTATGTGCATTTCGACTATGAACTCTCTCCACATTGGGTCATCTCTCCATAATTTTATGCACTTCATCTCGGCTAGGATGTGCGCTTCATCAACGCTATATCCTTGTGCTCTAAATTTGATTTCAGCTAGCTCATGATATAAGATGTACTTCTCGTATTTCTTCCATTTCTTGCTAATCCATATCTCATTTAATGGAATTCTAAGCTTATCTGCTGCAGGTGGCTTAATATGCTTGTCACAATAGATGACATTGTAGCATGCATTATAGTCCTTGATGACTTCATGAGGGACATATTTGATCTTGTAGCCCAAGTTGTCAGCTTTAGTTCTAGGGTCAATCAAAGCATTTCACCAGTTAAATATCATAGTTTGAGAAGAATTTATAGTTACTTTACAATGCTAGATATGTCTTGATAGACATAATATCGAATGAATAATAGCTATCTTTAAGTTGCTATTTTTCTTAACACTTGCTCTTCATCTGCTACTTTTTAAGCCGCCACTTCTCTTGATGTGGAAGTTATCTCTACAATAATTAAAATTAAAAAGATATTTTCAGTAATAGATTCTAGATGAGCAAGCAAATTAGTGTTAGTTTGGATCCTAGAATTGAGCTATTATCAGCTCTCTTACTTCTTTCCTATTGGAAAGAACATGGTATATGTCGAGAGGATTATTGCTATAAGAAGGATGCAATTAGCTATTTCAAGCCATATGGTGATCATCAAGCTGTTAAAGTTCTCGAAAAGGCTCTTAAGTATGGATTGGCTGGAGACGCTATTGTAGGCTTAATGATGCACTTAACGAAGCCTCCGCATCTAACATTGAAAGTACCTCTTTCTAAGTATTATCTTGAGAGAGCTAGGTTGCTGGGTGGTATGAATTTTATTCGAGAGCTTGTGAGCGCTTTAAAAGATTTTTATGAGGCAACTGATTTTGAAAGTTTCTGGAATTCTAACCTCTCCTTTTACAGAAGGGTTGAGGAGAAAGCTAAATTCAGTCTTAGATCAGAGGAGGTAGTAAGAAAGCTTGAGGATTACTTTGGAATAAGTTATGATTTTTATCATATAGTGTTAGCTCCTCTTTTTGGTGGGAACTATGGATGCTTTTTAAAGTTGGAGGGGAAGACTCATTTTTATGCTTTCTTAGGTCCAGTAAAGATAGAGGAAGATCTCCCATATTTTGATAAGTATGTGCTTTTACATGAGTTTATGCATGGTTTTGTTAATCCAGTCACGGAGAAGTTTAGAGAAGCATTTAGAAACAAAGATTATATTCTTAAACCTATTGCGGAGTTCATGATTGATGTTGGCTATACTAGATGGGAAACTGTAGTAAATGAAACAGTGATAAGAGCATGTAGTATAAGAATAATGAAAGAGCAGAGTTTATGGGATAGGGTGCTTAGCCGAGAGGAGTCTAGAGGCTTCGTGTTTATAAGACCAGTATTTGAGCTTCTAGCTGAGTATGAGATTAATAGGGATAGGTATAGGACATTTGAGGATTTCTATCCAAGAATAGTTAATCTTTTTAATACTTTGACGTATGTATTAAGAGCTCTCGAGAAATTAAAGAAGTATACCTTTAGAGGGCCTATGGGCGTTACACTACTTTTTAAGGATTACCTGGAAAAATTGACGATAATTACTCCCAGTAGGATAAAAGATGAAAAGTTGAAGAAGAGACTTCATGACCACATAATGCACATAAAGTCCCTTATAGAGAGCAGATTTAAGACAAATGTTCAAGCGATTAGAGATGTGGATGCCTTAAATTCAGACTTAAGTAATAGAGCTCTAATGATATTTGGAACCCCCTACTCGAATCTCTTATTAGCTAAGTTAATGCCAAAGCTTCCTTTCATTATATCAGGAGATACTATAAAGCTTGGAGAAAAAACGTATAAAGGTAAAGATTTGGCTCTGATAACTCTATTTTATAATCCATGGAATAAGCAATTGCCCATGCTCATATATACAGGAACTAGGGACGAAAATATATTCGATCTACCACTGGTCCAGGAAGGAGATTTTGCAGTCTATAGAAGAGATAAGTTGATAATCCAGGGACGTTACCTTAAGAAGGAGTATTGGGAAGTGTAAGTATCATTATTCTACATTCGTATTACTCTTGTATGTATTGGAATCGTAAAGTCTAATTTTAAGTAATGCTAGATAGAGAGGTTTTTACACTTTTATCACTACTTTTTGGATAATTGCTCTTTTATCTTGTTTTTAACTATTTCATTTACCTTTTTTCCATCTGCTTTTCCTCTTACTTTTCGCATTACTTCTCCCATTATTGGGCCTATTGCCTTCATTCCCCTATTCTTGATTAACTGAATGTTTTTGTTGATTATTTCATCTATTATTTTCTCTAATTCTTCAGTTGGAATTAATTCTACTCCTAATGCTTTTAGTGCGTTGTCTATGTTTTTGTCTGGGTTTTCAGCTAGCCATTTTAGTATTTCAGGTATAGCTTCTTTTACTATTTTGCCTTGTTCGATGTATTTGAAGATTGTTTTTATTTTTTGGTTGGTGATATTCTCTATTTTTACTCTTTCTCTTTTTAGGCTTTTTAGTGTGTATTCTAGGGTTGATGCTATTAGTGTTGGTGGGACTTTTACTTCTTTTACTATTTCCTCGAATAACTCTACCTTGTCT
>JANZKD010000088.1 GCA_025061245.1 Candidatus Culexmicrobium profundum | reverse complement strand
TGCAGCATTAAAAATTATTAAAAGCACTGGAATCAACGCCTCATAACCCTTAAATTCAGTATATTCGATTAAAGCCATATTCAAACTTTTTTCACTCATAAGAGCCGTTATCACATGTTCACCGCCAGAAAGGGCAGCTGCCCTAGCAGCAGATAGTAAATCTATATCGCTCATATTGGTATAAAGGAAAAATCTTGTAGGAGACAAACCCAATCGCTCAATTTCACTCCAAGCCAGGAATACAACTTCCTCAGGTAAACATACTTCAGATTCATATATTGAAGGATGACCATCCTCACCCTTAAGAGATAAAAACATTTTGTATGGCAATAAGGGGCGGCCACTAATTTCCCTAGCATGAAACAATTTTTGATCATCCAATAACCCTACAATCTCATAGACTTTACCATTAAAGACAACTCTATCTCCAATAGCTACACCAAGTGATTTCGCAGCTTTAACACTAATTACAATATCATCCTCATCAATAGGCATAGACCCTTCAATCAAGAAATTAGTAAGCTTCATATAAACAGGGTCAATACTACTTGAGAAAGCAACAATACCATAAACATTCAATCTATTAAGAGGATTATGAACAGGAACTAAAGCACCGCTAGGTCTAACCTTAGCTCTAGACTCAGCCCTAGCAGTTAACCCACTAACCCCACCAGTTGAGTTAATAACGTCAAGTATTTTATTTTCAGGAGGGAGACCATAAGGATTAAATTCAGCTTCCACATCAGAAAAGCCATGCACAATAAAGTTAGGTGGAAACATTTTTTCAAAACTCAATCCAATAACACCAAATTCATTAGGCCTCTCATTAGTCAAAACATTAACCTCAGAAGAAAACGAGGTCAAAGCAACTGAGCCAAATGTAAAAATTACAAGGGAAATTAGAAGAGCTAAAGTTCTAATCTTCCTTCTCCTCAAATTCCTCTTAGCAACCGAAAAAAGCTCAAAGAAATTTGAAATTAACGGGAAAATAGAGCCAAATGAAATAAATTTCGAAAGGAATGCTGAAAGAATTAATATAATTGAAGGAAACAAAACTACAAAGTAAAGAGAGTTTTCAAAGTGAAATTTAGGATAACTCGTCAATAGAAGATACAAAAAGAATAATGAGAGAAAAGCTGAAAATAAAGGCTTAAGATAATCCTTCTCAGTAATTATTAATGCTAATGCAAAGGAGCTAATAGAGAAGAAAACAATCAGTGATACTGCAGAATAATTAACTTCACTTCTCATCCATTTAACATATGAAATAATATTATCAAGAGCAAGATAAGCTTCCCTCAATGCAGAATAACAAGGTAAATACTTTCCATCTCTAAAGAAAACCTTAGCTTCATCAATAAACTGGCTTATCTCGGCTAGCCGATTATCAATAGAAGCAACATAAAAACCATCATTCCTCGCCATATCAACCTCCACTCTAGCTAAATCAAATAATCTCTCAACAATCTTCCGTGACGATTTCAAAGTAACTTCTAAAATGGAAACATTATAGGCGAATCCACTTTCTACTTCAACAACATCATCAAATAAAGGCAAATCGACTTGTTTATACATAACATATCTAACTATCCTCCTACGCCACCAAGACGTTACAGGAACATAAAATGACTCAGCAAACATACCTTCAATAATAACATTAAAGGGAGAATAAGCTGGAACAACAATTTCATTGGAAGATAATCCCATATATTGCAGTAAAAATAAAATTGCAGAATCATCCAATTCACCATAAATGCTTATTGAATTCTCAAATTTAAAGAGACTACCATTAGGGAAAACAACTAGAAATCTCAATTTATCAGCAGGCTTACTAAAATTTACATAGAGAAATTGATTGAAAACTTTGATTGAAGCAGCAGGATGTAAACTAAAATTACATTGAAAAGACAACTTTTCTTCACCAAACAGCAACTTTAATCTTTTAAGTTGTGGAATATAATCAAAGCCAGGAGAATAATGACTGTCATAGAAAACTCCCACAAAAAGTGTAGGCTTCACATAATATAATTCACTACGCGGAATACTAAATGATAAGTTAAAGTGACCATCAAAATCTGTTAATATAGAATGGGCAATATATCGTCCATGTAAATAATAGAAAGCAACAACAGTAGCATTGCAAACTGGAAGCCTAGTTAAACTGTCAACAACCACTCCATAAATTTCAATAAAATATTCATCTGAAGAAAAGGTTACGACAATACTGGAAAAAGAGAAGAGAATAACACAAACAAGAAATAGGATAATGATATGGTGAACATGACCCTTAATAACATGCATCACAACCACAATAATTAAATATTCTATTGGAAACTTAAATTATTTCACTTAAAATTCATTGAACATAGCTATTTACTTCAAAGGCACAAGTAAAGCTTTTATTTCAAGTCGATTTTCAATTCAATGAGATATATATTGGGAGTAGTAATCTTGAAACTAAAAGGCAAAGCCATTAAAACTAAATACTGGCTCCCAGGCGAAGACATCTATAAGTATGTAGTCTATATTGCTGATAAAATCGCACAGGACGGTGACATCATTGTAATATCTGAAAAGGCTCTATCAGTTGCAAGGGGGAGATTAATTGATGAAAGTAAAATTAAGCCAAACTTATTCTCCATCATTATAACTTATATTTTAATGAGAATTATTTGGGCATACATTTTAGGTCCACTATGTAAATTCAAACTCAAAACAATAAATTTCCTTAGAAAATATCCACTAAAAGAGGGAGCCGCTCATAAACAAGTATGCCTTAAACTTTCAGGACCACTTCAAGCATTAAAGCACTATTCAGAAGGAGGAATAGACTTAACAAATGTACCATACAGTTACGCATGCCTTCCACTTGAAAAACCCATGGAAATAGCTAAAGAAATTTGGAAAGAAATTTACAGAAGAACGGGCAAAAAAATTGGCATATTAATAGTTGATAGCGATAAAACGTATTCATTTAGCAGACTACATATTACTTCAAGACCCTTTGCAATTAAAGGCATAAAATCATTCTTCGGATTCCTAGCCCTAATCATAGGCAGAAGTTTAAGGTGGAAAATACGTGCAACTCCAATTGCAGCCGTAGGAATTAAATTAAATGTTGATGAAATACTTAGAATTGCAGATTTAGCTGATAAAATTAGAGGGAGTGGTGCTGGAGCCACCGCATGGGAAATAGCTGAAAGATTTCATGTTAAACCAAATGAAGTAACATGGAAAATGTTACTGTCAATTAAACATAAACCAATAGTAATTGTGAGGTTAATTAAAAATGCAGCGCATAAACAATGAAAGTATAAGGAGAGAACTGCAAAAGGACAAGAAACTACTTGAATTACTCAATGGAAAACCCGTAATAGTAGGAGAATTTAATGAGAAAGCAGTTTGGGGACCTAGCAATTTAAAAGTAATATTAATCTTTAGTGGAGACTATGGACTCAGAGTTCTTGAAAACATGGTTAACAGTACAGGTCATTGTATTAGTTGCGGTCATCTTTGCATTGAAAGACAATGTAAATATGGCAAATATGGATTTGCTGAAAATATTGAAAGCGTAATTGAAATGAAAAACCCTCAAGAACTACCAGATGTAATAGATGACCCATACAAATATTTACCACAAAAACTTCCCAGTGCAGACATAGTCCTAGCCACTGGACTTCACAGTGACATCTACATGGAATTACCAAACCTTCTAAGAAAAAGCGACATAAAGGCACTCATAATATTCCGTGAAGACCCTAAAGACGCACCCTATGGTGTTGTAAGAGAGATACGAGAAGAATGTGAAAGCTATGGAATTGAATTTGAAGCCCCAAAACCTTCGTGCACACTTAGACCATGCAACAAACAAGTAATAGATCAATTTATAAAAGACTTCAGATTAGGAAAACCATTAATAGAGATAGAAATGGCTAAAATTGCAAATATAAAAAAGATAACAGCCATAAAAATTTATACTTCAGCTCCCTGTGGAACCACATGGTATGTAGCTAGACAAATGCTAAATTACGAAATATCAAATCTCAATGAGAGTGAACTTGAAAAAATGTATGATTATATAGCACTTCACCACCACGCTGCACCATGTATTGGATCAATGAACTATGACACTGAACTCGGTGATACAGTGCTACATTGGGGTTCATATATTGAAAGAGAAGCATATTTGAGAGCTTTAGGTTTAAATAGGGAACTTGAAAAAACCATAAGAAAGAGACTTGAAAGAAAATATCCTACATAGGTGTTAACCTTGAATAATAATGATGAGAAGGGTAATGAATTAATTGAATTAATGACACTACCTGGATTTACTATTGGAGAAGAAAGCGTAAATATCTGGCAAACCAACATGAAAATTTGCATGATAATTTCAGGAAACTATGGAGAAAAGATTTTGGAAAATCTAATAAATAGGACAGGGCATTGTAAAGTCTGCTCAACTAAATGTATTGGGAAAAAATGTAAATATGGAAAATACAGTTTTGCCGAAAACATTAGTGTAATTAAAATTCCAAGTATATATGAACTTCCAGAAATAATTGAAGAACCAGAACAAATAATAGGTGAAAAACTTCCTAAAGCAGACATCGTTATAGCCACAGGACTCCACAATGATATTTACCTAGCTCTTCCAGAAATACTTCAAAATTCAGGAATCAAAGCACTATTAATCTTAAGAAAAAGTCCTCAAGATGCACCATTAGGAGTTTCCAAAGAAGTTGAAGGAAAATGTAAAGAATTTGGAATAGAATTTGACAATCCAAAGCCACCATGCCTCCTAACACCTAAAAAGGAAAAACCCATCATAACCAAATTCATTAGAGAATATAGAGTTGGAATACCAGTAATAAAGGTAAAAACAGCCAAAAACAAAGAAAAAATAAAAATTAGAAAAATTGAATTAAAAACTTCAGCACCATGTGGTGCAACATGGTACATTGCTAGAATGCTACTAAACTATGAAATCAACTTAAAAAATGATAAATCCATTAGCAAGCTATGTGAATATGTAGCTTCATTAAATCAATCATATTGTATAGCATCAACAGCACATGACTATGAATTAGGAGACACTGTGATTCATTGGGCCACCTACATTGCAATGGAAAATGTTCTAAGAGCATTAAACTTTAAAGAAAAATTAGAAGAAGTTACTAAAGAAAGAACTCGAAGAAAACTCATTTGAAATTCGGCATAACTTTTTTGCTAAACAGGTCTATTGATTTCCGTACATTTGGACCTATTGGCGATCCAGCCACTACTTGTGTAACTCCCAATTTAATTAGTTCTTCAATTTTCTTAATACAAATGTCTGGAGTACCTGTTATTGAGAAGGCATCTATCATTTTCTTATCAACTATGGAAAATGCATCTTTCCACCTAGCTTCACCTAAAGCCTTTTTAATTTCATTCACTTTGCCAATGTTAATTCCATGACGCTCTAATATGAAATCAGGGCTTCCTGCAACAATGAAAGCCACAACTCTAGCAGCTGCACCGAAAGCTTTCTCATAATCCTCATCGACGGAAAGTGATGTATAAGCAGCTATTTCCAACTCCTCTAATGGCTTACCAGCACGCTTAGCACCTTTAGCTATGTGTTTCATAGCCTCTTCAACATCCTTGGGATGAGAAGCATTAATTAAAACACCATCACCATATTTTGCTGCTAATCTTAGCATTTGTGGACCTTGAGCTCCAATGAATATAGGTATTTCACCAATGACTTTAAAGTTGAATTTTGCTTTAGGAATATTGAAAACTTTTCCTTCAAACTTAACTTTTCCCTTTTGGAAGAGCGAGCGAGCAATTAGAACACATTCCTTTACAGCTGCCACTGGAAGAGTCATTTCAACACCTAGACTAGCTAAAGTGGTTTTATCGCCGGGACCAATACCAAGTACAACTCTATTCGGTGCAATTTCATTTATAGATGCAGCAGCCTGTGCAGTTAATACTGGATTGACTAGATAAGGATTTGTAACTCCAATTCCAAGCTTGATTTTACTTGTATGTAGAGCTACTGAAGTCAAAGTAACATAGACATTACGATTGTTATAATGGTCAGTTATCCATATGTAGTCAAAGCCCCTCTTCTCAGCTTGAATAGCATAAAAAGTAGTCTTCCAGAAAGGCTCATATGGTACAAACTCAACACCAAAATACACCATACCTAACCCTCCTCCAAAACTTTGGCCAATTCACTAAATCCCTTACTACTTAACTTCTCAATAGTTTTCTCTGGCTCCAATTTCTTAGCCACCCCTAGAAGAAATACCAATCCATCATCAGTGAAAAGTAAATCTTCTTGCCAAAGTCTTATTAGCTTCCTTGCATCACTACTACACAACTCTGCACCCTTCTTTGATTTTAGAATAATATCGATCACAATTGTACCGATTTTCTCTTTTTGCTCAAGTGAAAAATTAGAGACAACCTCTTTTATTGCCATTTAAATTAACCCCTAAAAAAGTGGAGAAATACCTCTTAAATACTTAATCCCTAGCTATAAAATGTACAGTGGATAAATTAATATTCATCCATAAAACATTATGAGAAGAAGGGAAAAAGGAAATGAAAATAGCAATAACTGGTAAGGGAGGAGTAGGAAAGACAACTATTGCAGGAACTCTAGCCAGACTTATGAGCAGAGATGGTTTAAGGGTTATTGCAGTAGACATGGACCCAAATACCAATCTAGCATATACCCTTGGATTAAATGAAGAACAAGCAAACAAAATCATACCATTATCAATCAATAGAGAACTTTTAAAGAAGAAAATGGAAGTTTATCCAGGCTCACTTGAAGCAGGATTCTTCAGATTATATCCTAAAGTTGATGATATCATTGAACAATACGGAGTAGAATGTCCAGATAATGTTACACTACTTGTCATGGGAACAATTAGAGATGGAGGTATAGGATGCTTATGTCCAGCCCATGCTCTAATGAGAGCCCTACTAAGACACTTAATCCTCAAGAGA
>JANZKD010000087.1 GCA_025061245.1 Candidatus Culexmicrobium profundum | reverse complement strand
ATTATCTCAGCAACACTCATATTTTGAGGAAAGTTATGGGTAGACCATGGATTATAGATGAAAATCATCCATTAGTTCAAGAAGCAGCGAAAACAGTTGAAAAAGTTATTGGCCGTAAACCTAAAATTAGACCATACACTTTTGGCACAGATGCCAATTATACTGCAGGAGTATTAAGAATACCAACTATTGGCATTGGACCAGGAGAAGAAAAATACACTCACACATACGAAGATCACATTAAAATAAGAGATCTAACCAACGCATATAAAGTATACCTAGAATTAATGTTAAAGCTAACAAGAGAGACGAAATGAACTTATCTTGAAGAAGTTTGCCTGTATTTAGAAGTAACTTAATAGAAAATTAATTTTTAACCAAAAAATTATTTTAAATTAGAAATATTATCAGCAGCAAAACCTGTTTGATGCTCAAAATTTCAGCTATAAATATTATGTTACATATAAGGTGGTGTCATGGTAGTGATTTTCATGAAAAAGAAGAATATTCTTCTTTTTTCTATTATTTTTGTTAGCTTACTTTCATTACACTATTATTTAAATTATCCTAAAGTTCTTCCCACCAGTTCCTTGAATAAGCTTTCTGCCCATTTATCCTTGTTGAAGAAAAATGAAATATTCTTTAATGTTACTTCTGATGAAGCTGATAGAGTTGATCAACGCTTAATTGTTAGTGCATTTAAGATGAAAGAAGAAATTTATCCCTGTAGTAGTTTTCATTGAAGCTATAAGTGGAGAAGTAATTAGAAAGATATTAAGTCAATTTAAAGATTGTCCAAGAATTATTAAATTTTTTACAACAATTGGAGGTGATTATAATTTAATAGCTTGAATAATAGCTGAAAATTATGAGACTCTTGAATCAATTTCAACTGAAGCTTGCTCCATAAGGAGAATTGAAGAAATTCGAAGAATAACTTATTAGATTCCTATTTACCAATTAGATTTGCTCTTTTCTTTAGGAATTTAGATAGACCTCCCTGTGGTGCTAGATGTAAACCTTGTAAGAGATATATGAGTGATGAATGTTTAGGATGTCCAGCCACTAAGCATTACAAGTATAAGGAATTAGAGAATTCAAGAGTTAGTTTATTTTTTAAACATAAATTTTATTTAATGTTGACATTTTAATTAGTATGATTGCAATGAGTATGGTAATAGATGATTTTATCGTTAATATACATAAGGACGGATGCCTAGTTTCTCCAGATAGATTTACAGTTGAAGCCTATTATCCAAGTAAGATTGAAGAGGAAATTAAGATTCTAGCTATGATACTTCCCCCATCGAGAATAACTTATTCTAGGGCATGGAATTCTGTCACTATAAAGTTTCCTGAAAGACTCATTGGAATATATTCTAATGGTAAAATAACTTTTTGTGCTTCAAGTATTAGTGAAGTGAAATCCATCCTAAATTTTCTAAAAAATCTATTTAAGAATATAAAAGAAAAGTATTCAAATTTAACTCCAAGCGAAGAAGATTTAAAGCTTAAATCTAAATTATCAGCCCTTAAACTATACAATTACCTCCCCAAAATTAATTGTAAGAAATGTGGTGAAATTACATGTATGGCATTTGCAGTTAAAGTTCTCAATGGAGAAAAGAAGTTAATTGATTGCCCACTTATAAATAATCATAAATATGAACATTTACTTAAAAGATTCAAAAGAGATTTTGGCGAGACGATCCTAGGAATACTTGTCAACCCTTATACCCTAAATCTTTCCATTGTAGAGTAGTCTTTTGTTTAATGCTTTAACTTGATTAATTTCCATTTCTCTATTGCTCTTCCATCAGGTAAAAATAGTGGGTCACCAATCATTTCTGCCTTCATGTTATATTGTTTTAGGATAGCGAACATTAGTGCTGTTGAAATGTGTGCTGGTACTCGTCCTTGCTGAATTAGTTTTTTAGCTCCAGGAGTTATTATTGGATCCTTCATTACATACTCAATTTCATCTTCACTTATTCGATTGACTTCAATATACTCTACATAGCCCATATCTTTCAACCAATCAGCCATCCTTCTTAATGCTTCAAAAGGAGGAGTTTCACTTGTAATTCCAAGTCTATCCTTAACTTCATTAAAAACTACTTCTCCAGCCTTCCAAACAATCTCCCAAGTCCTCTCTCCAAGCAAATCATACGCCGCGTAATATACACCATACATAATTAAATCCACAAATTCAGGTTTCACTCCTTTCTGATTGAGACAAACTTTCTTAAACTCCTTTCCCATATATTTCACCAGTGAATATATACGTCCAATACACATTTAAGCCAAATCCCTGAAGCATTTACTACTTCAATATCTACGGGAAAGAGAATTAAATGGAGAGAAAATAACGCCTGAAAGCTACATCATAGTAAAGCAACGTTCACGTGGACATCCAATAAGAATCCACACAGCAGAGAAAAGATGGCATAAGCTACTCATACTAGCAAACAGAGCAGAAAGAAAACGCCGATGGTACAACATTAGACTTCACACATTAAGAAAATTCTTCAAAACCTATGCAACCTTCTCAGGACTATCAAGCGAGCTAATAGAATTATTCATGGGACATGCACAAACAACCATGAGACACATCTACTTCCTACCAGAATTAAAGCAAATAGACACGCTTCCAAGAGAAAAAATATTGAAACTCCACGACAAATACTCACAAAAAAGCAATAGAAATAAAACGAAAAAGCAAAAAACAAATACAACTACACATAGTAGCAATAAAATCAGATAATAACTAACCTTTAATAAGCACTATATAATAATAGAGTATAGAAAATTTTAAAGAAGTTGGTGGTTTAGTCATGATTAAAGATCTTAGAGAAGCATTAAAGATAGCAAGATACTTTGTCCTTTATGATAGCTATGGTCCTTATGGAGATTTCGGTTCGTTTATTCCTCTCTCCGTAGAATATAATGAGGAAAAGGACAGATGGATAGTAACTTGTAAATTTAAGAAAGGGAAAGAACAATATAAAGCTAAATTAGAAATAAATGCTATTGATGGCAGAGTTATATCATATAAAATAATAGAAAAATGAGGTGTTATGTATGCAAAAATACACAAAAAACGAGTTAATGGATATTATGAGAAAACAAGATAGGAAAAAAGTGAGCATAAAAGAGTTACTTTTTATATTAAAGGATAATGTTATATCCACTTTTTTAGATGAAATAGATTTAATACAAAGAAAGCTGAGGCAATTAGAAGAACGAATTGAACTTCTTGAAATAAAATATGAAAAGAAAAAAATTGAAGAAAAAATGTTCTTTAGAAGAATACCAAAAAATGAAGCAAAAAGTCTTATCAAGGAATACATAAGTAAAAATCCAGGTTGTCTAACTAGTGAAATTATTGAAGATCTTCGACTTGCTCCTGAATTAGTAATTAAAATATTGCAAGAACTTGAAAGGGAAGGAGAAATTGAAGCCCGAAAAATTGAATAATATCATTCGCTTTGCTAGAGCAACTGTTTATGCAAGAAAAATCATGTTAGAAAAATATTTAGTGAGGCTTACGAGTGGTCATAGAGGTAGAGTTGCGAGAGTATATAATGGATATATTATAATCGAAAAAAGATGGTATCCTAAACAGAAGTAACCCAATTAATTATTCAAATTCATATTTGCTATATCTAAATTTTGCTTTCTTTAGGGATTCCTTAATCAAAATTAAAATTTTATTTCTTTAGAGATACTTTAGAAATATTTTTATTTTATTAGCCTCCTATTGAAAATAGTAGCTTACTTGAAGGCAGTAATCTATGCCAGAGTAAGCACTGAAGATCAAACTCCTAAAAGTCAACTTCAAGAAGTATTAAATTATGCGGAATCCAGAGGTTATGAAGTAATTGAATTTTTTGAGGAGAATATTAGTGGAGGTGTAGATCCCCTGGAAAGACCAGCATTTAGAAAATTGCTGGAGTATGTTAAAACCTTTAATGTTGATGTAATTGTAATGTATGATTTAACTAGATTTTATAGAGCTTCAAGTCCAATTGAAGCATTAAACAGACTTAGAACAATAATGGAAACTCATAATATCTTAATTGACTTTGCAAAGGAACTTGAAATAGGAGATCCACTTCTACGTGAACTATGGCTCTTCATTAAATCCTGGTTCAGCAGCTATGAAAAACTGCAGGTCAGCCTTAGAACACACTATGCAATGGCCAGACTAAAAAGAGAAGGAAAACTCTATCATAAACCAAGCATAATCCACTACTATGCAACATGGCTCAACAACAAAAATCTAAACGAACTGACAAGAAAAGAGTTAGAGTCAGCTGGAAGACAGTTAAAAGCCATAGTTAAAAAATACTAGGATAATCCAGCCATAAAGAAAACAAAGATAGCTGAAATTCTGGAAAGAAATGAGCTACGCGAAATGTACATTAGATATTCCCAAAACCCCCAAAAATACATAACATTCTCCAGACTAATAACTCAAAAATAAATTAGACTTCCTCTTCATGTTTTTCTAAGTATTCTCTAATTGCATTCTATAGGAGTGCCATTAGCCATTTCGACGAATTTTTCTTCAATGTAGGTCTCAAATGCTTTTTCAAATCTCCTATAGAAATCTGAGGTTTTAACCAGTATTAGTTCTAAGTCAAATATACGTTATAATGTAGCATGGAACTAAAAAGAAAATTAGCTTCGAGATAGACATTGTAATGCAGATTTTCGTCCTCTAACTCCAGACAAGGTTGTTAGATTATTTGTTCAAACACTTGCAAAACGTAATGGAAGATACCTAAAATTACCTCTTCTAGTTCTAAGGTGAACTTATAAGTTAGGTTTGTATAGGGTTTATATTAAGAGGTGTGTGCAGTTGCCTAAATTACCGTCAGGTCCAAATCCGCCTGATGAATTATATGTAATTGTTGAGATACCGAAGGGTTCAAATGTAAAGTACGAGTTGAAGATTGATTCTGGATTGATAATGGTGGATAGGATACTCTACACTGCAATGGCTTACCCCTATAATTATGGGATTATCCCAAATACGTTAATGCCTGATGGTGAAGCTCTAGATACACTGATAATCATTAATGAAGTGCTTTTCCCAGGAACAATAATTAAGGTTAGACCTGTCGGTATTTTAGAAATGGAGGATGAACGAGGTATAGATCACAAATTAATTGTTGTGCCAACAAGTGATGTCGATCCGACATTTGATAAGGTTAAGGATTTAGATGATTTACCTGAATTTATATTAAATCAGATTAAACATTTCTTTGAGCATTATAAGGA
This sequence comes from Candidatus Culexmicrobium profundum, assembly GCA_025061245.1. Taxonomy (GTDB): domain Archaea; phylum Thermoproteota; class Methanomethylicia; order Culexarchaeales; family Culexmicrobiaceae; genus Culexmicrobium_A; species Culexmicrobium_A profundum. The sequence goes on along the minus strand of JANZKD010000087.1, from coordinate 1,728 downwards.
TTTGGAGCCTCATAAGTGGTCTAGAGTCAGGAAATTTTTGAAGGCTAATGAAGCTAAGAAGATTGTTTTAGAGGCTATAGAACGATTTAAAAGGGGAACTTCTTAAAATATTCTAGACATGACGGCGGAGATAGAGGTTAAAGTAAAGTTTCTTTCAACATTAAGGGACATTGTTGGTGTAAGGGAAGCATCTATAATTGTATCGAAAAATGCTACTCTAGCTGACGTATTAAATGTTTTGAAGGAGAAATGGCCTAGACTACATGTAATTGATGTTGAAAGTGAGGGTCCAATAATAATGTTATTGAATGGAGTTGCAGTTAAGCTTGATACACCAGTTAGAGAGAATGATGAGATAGTGTTAATGCCTCCTGCCTCAGGGGGACTTTAACTGTCCGTTTAGCATAAGCTTTTAATTATGAAATCAGCAATTTTCTTTATAGCTCTAGTGACAGGGGAATTCGGAAAAATTTTCACATAAGGAATACCTTTAACTGTAGACTCAATTATTTTTGAATCATAGGGTATTTCAAAGATATTCTCTACATTATTTTCTAAAGCTATCCTTTTAACTTCACCCTTTAATGCATTTGGAATATCGGATCTATTAATTATCACATTTCCCTGAAGATTTAATTTCTCAAGAACATTAAACATTAACTTCAAGGTAAAGACTCCTAGAGGAGTTGGCTCAGATACTATGAATGCTGTATCTGCATGTCGTAGCGCTTGTAGAACAGTGTTTTGTATTCCTGGAGCTGTATCTATAATTATAATTTCGTACTTATCAGCAATACTTTTATCACTAAATATTTTATCCATCAATAATTTAACTACGATGGGTGATCTTGCTTCACCTACCATTAACTCTGCTCCCATAAGCGTGAGGTTATTTCTTAAACCCTTAAAGACAGTTCCCAGAACTTTACCCTTATCTATAATTGCATTTACTGGACAAATAATTTGACAAGCTTTACATCCAGAACATCTTTCCAATAAAAGCATAGGCTTCTCTTTAGGTTTCATTATTAATGCATGTTCTGGACAGATCTTCACGCATTCTCCACATTTAATACACTTTTCGCCAATTATTTCTGGTGCGAACATCTTTAGTTCATCGATTTTATTTACCTTTAATCCCAATAGTAAAGAATCATTGGGATTGTCAACATCGGCGTCGATAAGTAGCACCTTAAAGTTGATGCTGAATATTTCAGCTAAGTTAGTGGAGATGGTTGACTTGCCAGTTCCACCCTTCCCTCCAGTTATTGCAATTACAATATTTCTCTTCATAACTCAACTCTCTCCAACAACTTTTCAAATGCGTCTATCAGTGCGATAGATGCATTAGCACTTGAATTAAATTCAATTATCGGCTTTCTTTGTGCAACAGCCTTTAAAACCTCAAAGTCTAATGGTACTTTACCGAGGACGCTTATATCTGAATATTTACTGAGCATTAACTCTTCAATTTTACTTGTATAGCTGCTTATGTCATACTTGTTTATAATTAATCCAACTGGAACTTGAAAATGCTTAGCTACTTCAATTACTCTTAATGCGCCCTTTAATGATGGCGGAGTTGGTTCAACAACTACTATGGCATAACTAGCACCTATAAGAGTTGCAATTACTGGGCAACCTATTCCTGGTGCACCATCTGTTACAATAATCCTAGCATTTACATTTTCAACAATTTTTGAGGCCTCATTTCTCACTGCACCAACC
>JANZKD010000086.1 GCA_025061245.1 Candidatus Culexmicrobium profundum | reverse complement strand
GTACTTCATTCTCAGTCTTTCAGGTGTGTCTATGGCTGCTATTACTCCATGGTTTATTATTGCTATTCTATGGCATAGTTGGTTTGCCTCCTCCATGTTGTGTGTTGATAGGAATACTGTTTTTCCCTCTCTACCGTATTGTTGAATCATTTCTCTAACTTTTCTTGCACTTTCAACATCTAGGCCTGATGTGGGTTCGTCGAGGAATAGTATGTCTGGATCATTTATTAGTGCCATGCATAGGAGGAGTCTCTGCCTCATCCCCTTTGAGAATCCTCTTACAAGTCTATTTCTAACCTTGTATAGTTCGAGGTCTTTTAGGAGTCTTGTTGCTCTTGCTGTGCGCTCTTCCTTGGATATGCCGTTGAGTTCTCCTATTAGCATTAAGTTTTCCCATGCGGTTAAGTCTACATATGCATTTGATATTTCGGGGACAACTCCTATGCGCTGCTTAACCTTGACTGGTTCTTCTAGAACGTTGTAGCCTGCAACGATTGCCTTTCCCTCGTCTGGCTTTAGGATTCCAGTTAGGATTCTTATGGTTGTTGTTTTTCCAGCTCCATTTGGACCTAGGAAGCCGAATATTTCTCCTTTCTTCACCTTGAAGCTTATGTGGTTTACTGCTGTTACTCCATTGAATCTTTTGGTTAGGTTTTCAACTTCTATGGTGTAGGTCATCTATAAGTCCTCTAGGAAGTTTATCTTTATCCCCTTAATTTTCAGCTTCCACACCTTTTCAGGTGCTCCTTTGCCAACTTCTCTATATTCAGCGAGTTCTATTATTCCTGCATCCCTCAGCTCTGAGAGATGGTAGTAGAGGGCTGATTTTGAAATATCTTCACCTATATTCTTTAATAAGTTGAAGATTTCATTTGTGGTTAACTCTCCACTTGTTAGTGACTTAATTATTATCCATCTAATTGGGCAGTGGAGGGCTTTAAAAATTTTTAGAGTTTCTTGTAGCTTCTCTTGTTTAATTAGATTCATGCCATGCTTGCATTCATTTCTGCACATTATATTTCACTTTATTGAAGTTTATTTTAAGTGTTTTTCCAAGCTTTCTAGTTCAGCTTTTGCCTCTTCAATTTTCCCTTGATCTAATAGTTTGCGGGCAGCCTCTATATGCTTCTTTACACAGCTCTTTAAGTCGTCTTTATATTCACATTCTGTACAGGTAGTTTCTCGACACATGGATATCACTCCAAAACTTCCATAATATTACAAAAAATTTTGTAATATTTAAACCTTTTTTGAATACCCTTACGTTCATTAGGAGTGTCCAGAGTGGTTAGGGTTTTCTGGGAGGGAATGCTGTGGGATGCGTCTTAGGTCGATTATTATGATTGGTGTTGTTAGTTTATAGACTTTTATTGGTCTTCCCTTGTTTGAGATCTGTGCTTTTTCTGTTATTATGTTTAGTTTTCTTAGTTCTGATAGGAATCTTCGGATGACTTCTTCTCTGCAGTTTAGTTTTTCTGATAGTTGTTTTACGCTTGTCCAGTTTTTTGATAGGATTTTTAATGCCTTGTATCTTAGCTTGCTTTTTAGTAGTGTGTTTATTTCTTCATATTCTTTGAGTATGGTTATGCCTTGGGTTTTTAGTTTTGTTTTTATTTGTGGTTTTATGTTTTCTTCGTATATTTTGGTTATTGTTTCAGCTATTTCATCTATGGATATCTCTCCTTGTTTTTCGATTTTTCTCCATATTTCTTTCATTAGTTTTTGTTTGGTTTGGGTTGTTTGGTTTGTTGGTGTGTAGTATGGATGGGTTTTTCTTATCCATTGGTTGAGTAGGTGGGTTAGATGGTTGATTAGGGGTGTTATGTCTGTTTGGGGTGTTGGGTGGAGTTTTCTTGTGAGGAAGCGTTTATGGCATTCTTGGATTATGTATTCTTTTAGATCTGTCATATGACTTCTTAGATCATATTATATGATTTTATTTTAAATATTTTCTGTGAGTTGATGAGGTGTTTTGTGATTTCAATTATTGGTTGGGTGATGTTTTCTTGTTTTTTAGTGCATGAATGTTTATTTTATTTTAAGTTTACTTCTAGTTCGATGATGGGTAGGTTTAGGGTTTTAAGAGGTGATTTAAGATATTGGTTTTTTATTTTGAGGTATTTGCTTCGCGGGATTGCTAGTGGTATGTTTGGTTCTATTAAGTATCTCTATTTGAGCTATGTGGGTTTGGGGGAGGTTGTTATAGGTGTGATTGCTTCTTTTATTTCGGTGGCTTCATCTATTGGTAAGGTAGTTGCTGGCTTTTTTCCTCCTAAGAGAAGGTTTTTGACTATTTCGCTTGTGTGTTTCATTGTGGCTCTCTCATATTTTTTATTGGTATTTAGTCCAGTAGTGTTTGTTCCAGTTTTGTTGATAATAGTGTCTTTACTATATGGGGTTGAATATGTTTGCTCTAGTAGTCTTATGATGAGTTTTTTTGAGGATAGATTTACAATGGTCTATTCTGCTTTGATGACTTTATGGTCTTTATCTTCTAGTGCTTCGACTTTAGTTGCAGGGTTTATGATTGGTCGCTATGGCTTTCAGCTGATTCTCCTATCTATATTTTTTGTGTTTCTATTGCTTTCTGGTGTGGCTTATTATTTTCGTAGGATTGACTTGTTTCTTGAAGGTGTAGGGGGAGGAGAGATTGTAGCTTCTAGTTTCTATGATAAATTGAGATTTGCTCTTTCTTATAGGCCATATGTTTTTTATGAGTTTTCCACGCTGAGTTTGTCTTTGGCTGTAAGTATGTCGATACCCTATGTTTACCTCTTTTTACTGAGGCTTTCAAATAGTTATGAGGTTGTGGCTATATTAGCTTCTATTTATCCAGTTCTAAATTTGATAATTACAGCAGTTCAACCTTTAATTGGTAGATTGGCTGAAAGATTTGGTTCTCATAGAGTGTTGGCTCTTTCCTTCACTTTCTTTTCTTTATATCACCTAGCTCTCTCATTGATAAGTGATGCTTTTCAATATCTCTTTTGCCTAGTATTCTTATCGCTGGCTATACCACTCAATAACATCTCCATTATGGGCTTCCTAAACGATATACTTAGAAATAAGGAGAAGGACTTGTTTTTGGGAGTTTCAAGTTCACTGGCTTCTCTTCCATCTATGGTGGGTCCTGTAATAGGTGGCTTAATTGCTGAAGTATTAGGAGTTAGAGGTGTCTTTATGGCTTCTGCTCTGACATGTATAACTTCAATTGTTCCCTTGTTTATGGCGAGGAGGCTTAATGATCTGGTGAATAGTCATATAGATGTGATATCTTAATTTTCATAATGGTAAGTGATAGTATGAAGTCGCTGAGAGAATTTGTAGAGGAATTGGAGCGTATTACTTTGACGAAATTTGAATTGATTGGTGAAAATGTGGCTATGAGTGTTGATAGGGTTGTTACTGTTGCTCCTGTGGGTTACTGGGAGAGGAAGATTGGGTTGGATGGATATGTGGAGGTTAGCTTGAGTGATTTTTGTCCTGAGATAGTTAGGTGTGATGGTGAGGTGATGGGTGGAATGGTTTATTTGAGGTATAGTTTGCCTAGACCTATTCGCACCTTGAGTGGTGGTGAGACGGGGATGGTTAGTTTTAAAGCTGTACCGCTTCTAGCCTTAATTTATTTGCTTAAAAGATTCTATGGAAGATTTTACATTTACTTGAATGTGAAAAGGTTGGCTCCTCTAATTGTGAGGCCTAGTAAGTTGGAGGTGGATGAAGAAGGGTTTGAGGGGTTGATAGCACCTAGATTTACATGACAAGCTAGTTTTCACGATTTGATGCTATTGAGTATTTATTTCATTGATGTCTTATGTTATTAGAGTTGGGGTTGGTGAGAGTTGTGGAGGAGAGCCGAGGCGAGTGGTATGTCTTTGGAGGAGTTTATTGCTGAGATTGCTACTGAGGATATGGATCCTAGTGAGAGGGCTGGGAGGTTTGTTAAGGCTGCTTTGGAGCTTTTGGATCAAGCTAGAGTTGAGCTTGATAGGGGTAATTTGAGGCAGGCTTCTGAGAAGATTTGGGGTGCATGTGCATTGGCTGTTAAGGCTTATGCTTATGCTAGGGATGGGAGGAGGATTACTTCTCATGGAGAGTTGTGGAGGTATAGTGAGGTTTTGGCTGGTGATTTGGGGGATTGGGTTGCAGCTTCATGGGCTCATGCTAACTCTATGCATACTAACTTTTATGAGGGTTGGGCTACGAGGTGGCATGTTGAAAAGGCATTGAGGGCTGTTGAGAAATTGGTTAAGGCTATAGTGGAGAAAGTTGGTTGATTGCTGTATTTTGTGAATTTAATAAGCGGCGTTAAATTATATAGTGTGTATTTTAACTTTATTTTGATGTCTGGTATTTTTGAGATTTTCCTTCGTAATGTTATTGTGGTTTTGGAGATTACTCTTGGTGTTATTTATACATTGGTTGGGGATGAAGATTTCAGGTTTAAGTTGAAAATATTGTTTTTGCAGTTGGGCTTGTTTGGATTGATTATTTTAAATTTTAGTTTTAGTGCTTTTCTCATTTTGCCTCTATTTATTTTTACTAAGGATTTTGTTAAGAGGGTTGTTGAGATCTAGTTTAGGGCTTGTGGATTTCTCAAGGATTTAGGCTATTATTTAGGTTTATGTTGCTTGCTTTTTTGTAGTTTTCTATTATCTTTAATATTCTTTCTTTTTCTTTTGGTGTTAGTGTTTTCCAGTAGTTTGGGCCGATGATTTTGTCAACTGGTTTTTGGAATGATCTTTTATCGTAGGTTAATAGTGTTTCTATGTTGTATTCTTTTATTGTTGCTATGGTTGTTGCATCTGTGTAGCTTAGCCCTTTTCTTTTTAGGTTTTGTTTGAATATTTTTTGCGCCTTTAACTCTACTTCTCTGTCTATGTGTAGTGTTTGTATGGTGTTTGTTTCTATTAGTGTTTCTAGGAATATTTTTGCTGTTTGGGGTGATATTCTATATTTTAGTATTGTTAGTGTTTCGTCTAGTATGTGGTTTGTTATGTATGGTCTTCCCCATTTTCCCTCTAGTGTGTGGATTAGTATTGCTATTGAGTCTAGGTGATGGATGTCTCCTAGGCTGTAGTAGGCGAAGAATATTCCTGTGTCTATGATTGTAGTCATTTTTCTTCACCGTAGAGGTATTTGTCTACTTTTTCTGCATTTGTTTCTCCTATGTCCTTTGCATAGCTTAGTGTTGCTAGTACTTTATCTAGATCTGTGTTGTATCTACCTAGCTTTTCTTCAGCTGTATCTATGGCGTATCTTAATGCTTCTATTATTTTTTCTGTTCCAAGGAGTTTTGCTAATCTTTTTAGTCTTTCCTTATCTTTTATGGAGATTCTAATAGTTGTATACTTCATTGTCTTCTACCTCAATATTTGTATGGTTTTCATGTATAAAAATACTACTAGTATACATGTAGTAATTCTTAAATCAGCCCATAGAATGATGGTCTAGCTTTCAGCTTGATAGTAATTGATTTTATTCTATTTCCACATTATATATTGTGGTGATTGTTTTGGGTGGTGTGTTTAGGGATAGGTGTTTGAGGGCTATTGAGTTGATGAAGGGGAGGGGTGTTGACGGCCTCCTACTATTTCCAGGTGTGAATCTTTATTATTTGACTGGTTTTATGATTGGTCTTTCCGAGCGTCCTTCAGTTGCCTTGATTCCCTTTGATGGCGAGGCTGTCTTAATTGTTCCTGAGTTAGAGAGGGAGCTTCGCGGCCAAAGGCCTTGGATTAAGTGTGTTGAGGTTTGGAGGGAGTGGGAGGATCCCTTCAAGTTGATTGCAGATAATATTCGTAGGCGTGGACTGGCTAGTGGGCGTATTGGTGTTTGTGAGAGGGCTCCTTGGGGTTGGGTTAAACGGCTTGAGAGTCTTCTTCCAGATGTCGAGTTTGTTGATGTTACGGATATAGTTAACTCTCTTAGGATGGTGAAGAGTGGGGATGAGTTGGAGAAGATTAGGGCTGCTTGTAGGATTATTGGTAGGGCTGTTGAAGCTGGATTTGAAAGCCTTGAGGATGGTTTGACTGAGCTTGAACTTAACTTTATAATTATGGATGAGGTTAAGAGGCTTGGTGGGCTTCCAGCTTTTTGCATTGTATTGTTTGGTGAGAGGGCTGCTCTTCCACATGGTTCTCCAAGTAAGCGTGAGTTGAGGAGGGGTGATGCTGTTTTAGTTGATGCTGGAGCAATTGTGGATGGATATTATTCTGACATAACTAGGACTGTTATTTTTGGTGAGCCTTCGGGGAGGCAGAGGAGGATTTGGGAAACTGTACTTAAGGCGAATAGGGCTGCCTTCAATTATGTTAGACCTGGTGTTACATGTGAGAGTGTTGATGGAGTTGCTAGGAGGATTATTGAGGAGGCTGGATTTGGAGAATACTTTATTCATAGGTTGGGTCATGGAATTGGATTGGAGGTTCATGAGCATCCATACATTGTTAAGGGGAATAAGTTGAATTTGAAGGCTGGTATGACCTTCACCATTGAGCCTGGCATATACATTGTTGGGGAGATTGGGGTTAGAATTGAGGACACTGTTCTCTGCACTAGGGATGGATGTGTGTCTTTAACTGAGATGGAGCGTTCCATAACTCCTTAAACTGTTACTAATATTTGGCTTGTTTATGTGTTTTATTCAGTAATTTTATTTCTATGTTTTTCCTATTTTATTTGATTTATATGAAGCCGCTTAAAATGATACTTTTAGTATGGTCTATGCTTTTTTGCATGTATTATGTTTTTGATAGCATTGATTTTTATGAGCATGGTGGTGTTTTTGCCTCTTCGTTTAAGTTTCCTCTGGTTGAGGAAATCTCTTATGATGATGCTTTGGCTTTGATTAGGAGGCATGATTTGAATGTCAGTGTTCCTAGGGTTGTTTTTGGTAATTTTAGTTTGAGGGGGTGTTTATGTTTGGGCTTCATATAAGCCTAGGCAAATCTTCTTCCTGTATGCTGATGAGCCCATTCAAGCCTTTGGATATGAGGTTTTGACTCCTGGCTTTAAGGGTGAGTCTGACGTTATCATTTGGATTGATCTTAC
>JANZKD010000085.1 GCA_025061245.1 Candidatus Culexmicrobium profundum | reverse complement strand
TTCATTTTCTTCAATAATTTTGCTTAGGACTTCTCTTCTGTATGGGTATGGCTTTAATGTTAAGTCTTCTCCATCCACATATAATGCATCGAACATGAATAGGCTTACTGGATAGAGTTTCATTGCTTCTTCTATACCATACTTTCTTCTTCTATGCATTAATTCTTGGAATGGTTGCATTTCACCTGTTTCCGGATTTATTGCCACGCATTCACATTCGACGATGGCTTCATTTGCCTTTATATTGTTTCTTATTAATTCACATGCATCGGGATAGTGGTGTGTAATGTTTTCAAGTCTTCTTGAGAATAGCTGAACTTTATCCCCGCTTTTATGAGCTTGCAGTCTCTCTCCATCATACTTATATTCTACAGCACATTTTCCTCCCAGTTTTTCTAGTATTTCACTTGGGGATGATAGTCTTTCAGCTAGCATTGGCCTTATGGGTCTACCTATGGTTATTTTAAACTTCTTTATTCCCTCTAGTCCCTCGTATGCTAATGTTCTTGCCACTGCTCCTAGGTCTGATGATAGATTGTATGCTCTTTCAATTATTGGTCTGAAATCTTTGGATTTACAGAATGCTATTGATAGTGCATCTAGAATAGTCATATCTGCAATTCCAAGTCTCAGTTTTCCTGTTATTATTCTTACTAAATATCTTGCTTCTTTAGGTGATGATCTTCTTAGTAATTTCGTTAGAAGTTTTATTTTTACGTCTTGGGAGCCTTCTCCTGATGCTCTAGCTATTTTATCTAGTGTTTCATATACTGTTTCAACTGTTAATTTTTCAAGTTTTGCAGGTTTTCCAAAGAAGTCCATTAATGTTGAAATTTTCTTCTTTTTAAGTGCATTTTCTGCGGCTAAACCTATATCTCCTGTCTTTCTCAATTCTTCCTCAATTTCATTTATTGATAAGCCGCTTGCTAGAGAGATTGCTCTCATAGCCATTTTCTCAGCTATGCCCAGCTCGATTCCAACATAATCTGGATATAGTTTTCCTTGAGTTAAATAGATGACTTTATCAATTATTTCTTTAGGAGTTTTAGTGAATAAATTGACGAGTAAATCTGTCATTTCAAGTCTTTTTGTTGTTGCCTCTATTTTCTCATAAGTATCAACAAGTATTCCATAGTCCAAGGCTTTTCACTATGTTTCTTTAAGTGTATCAAAATTTTAAATGTTGCTAGAATTTAAAAAGTGGGGGATTAATAGAATTTTTTAAGTACACCTAGAGCCTTATCTGTTTTTTCTACGCTTTTACGCCAGTCTTCTTCTATTTCGGTTACCGCTCTAATTGCATCGATATTTTCTGGTATGACATTGCTTTCATTTGGTGTGCTCCAGGCTAGATATGCTTCGTCTTCCATTACTATTATGCTATCCTTCCATACTGGTATTTCATAAATGTCTCCTCTCATTCTGCCGAGGTCTCTTCCAAGTTCAAATATTGCATGTAATCCATCTATTCCATCTTTTGAGTTGACGAATACTATTCTAGGTGCTTTCTCTAATGACTCTATAATGTCTCCTACTTCTATGCTTCTTTTTGCTTTTATTAGGCAGAAGTGTAGGTGGAATAGGTTGTGGGAGGCTTTCACTGCTACACTGACGATATCAAGGTCGTGTAGAACTGTTTTTACGTCTGGTGCATGATGGCTTACTCCAATGGTTGGAACAACTGTATTCATTATTCCTCTTTTGCCGCTTTCCCATACGTCGACTGCTCTTCTAACGATGAATGCTCTTACTTTTTCTATACCTATTTCCTGTTTAATTGCGCCTAGGACTCTGCATAGAGCAGTAGTATTGCAGCTAACTACTCTAACAAACTGTTTCCCTAGTGCTTCTTCATAGTTGCATTGGGCTACGAAGCTTGTACCTGCAACTTCATGTTTTTCTCCTCCTTGAAATATTGCTTTTGCATTGAATTTTTCATAGATTGACTTGTTTTTTGCTCCAATGTTTTTGGGTGTGCAATCAATTACAACGTCAACTTTCTTTAATAGGTCTTCCAGTGTTCCTTCAACTTCAATTCCAGCTTTTTTCATGTCCTCCATCTTTTCTGGTATGGAGCAGTATATTGGATAGCCTTTTCTTGCTGCCATTTTTATTCTCCAATCTCCAGCTATATCTGATATTCCTAAAAGCTTCATGTCATCTTGAAGCATTACTGCATCAGCTACTCTCTTGCCAATTACACCGTATCCATTTACGCATACTTTAACAATTGGCTTCGGCATTTTTTCACCGAGAATATATGATCGTAATATATTTATAAAGATTAATATTTATGACTGTAAATATTCCTTTAAAATTTCATCTATATATCCAACAGATTTCAATTTATTTTTTAATCTAGTTATTGGTTCTATACGTTTAGGATCTATTCCTTTTAATAATGCAAGTAAGATTGAAATTAGATCCCCCATGTAGATTATTGAGAAAATTCTGCTTAGTGTTGTTGTTCCTTCGGCTTTTATTTCTATTATTTCAATATTCTTTCTTGATATTTCCTCTTTAAATGCTTCAATTCTGGCTTTTGTAACTTCATTTTCAAGTTCATCTCTATCTCTGATCATTATAACTTTCATATTTTGATATACTTGTTCATTTTCACTCCATCCAACAATTTCATTGTGGCATGCTTCTGGTAGTATCTCAACTTTCGCCCATTGTTTGCTATTTTCATTTAATTGTTGTTTAAATCTTAATGCTGCTCCTCTAAATGGTTTATATGCATATATGACCGTGTTTTTCCCTATGATTTTATTGGCTATTTTGAATACTGTGCTTTGTCTTCCTTCTTTAATTATTTGATTTTTTATTTTCTCTAGCGTTTCAATTGTGTTTTTTACTTCTTTTTTATATGTTGGAATTTTATAGGCTTGGTTTAGTGCATATAGTGCTGCAATGAAGAGGTAGGGTAGTGCTTCTCTTGGCTGAAAGTTTTTAGGCACCTTGATTAATGGAAAGTTTTTCTTTAGGTGTAATTTTTCTAGTTTTCCATTGCTAGTTATGGCGATTATATTGCTTTTCCTTTTTATTGCCTCTATTACAGATGATAGCACTTCTTCCGTGTTTCCTGAGTAGCTTATTGCTATTACTAGTGATTTTGAGTCTATATAGGCTGGCAGTCTATAGTCTTTCCAGACCTTTATGGGTATTGGTATTTTGTGTTCGAGCCAATCTAAAATTATGTTTCCAATTATTCCTGATCCACCCATTCCAACGAAGGTTATGTTACTAATTTCTTCTGTTTCAAACTGACCTTTTATCCTGATTTTTTCTAATGCATTTTTTAGGTTTTCAGGCATTTCTAAGGTGTTTTTCAGCATTTCATTTTCTTCGGCGAGTTTTAGAATGTTTTCTTTCATTTTTTCACCTTAAGTATTTCTCATACATTCTAGTGAATGTCCATCTTGCTGCTCCTTTTATGCTGTTTACTCTGTCTTCTTTCACGTTTCTTATCACTATTTCTCTTATTATGTCATTTTTAGTTTTTACTTCGTATTGTATCATTTCGTCTGGCATTAATTCTCCAGTTTCAACTAATTGTTCATCTTTTCTTCTCATGCCTTCTAAAACTTTATTTATGAAGAATATTTTGAATGGTGGTGTTGTTATTTTAAATTTAACATTTTTTGATGGAATTATTCTTATTGTGCTCTTATGCTTGTAAATTTTTGCTAATGTGCTTTTTCTAAAGGTTATTGTTGCAATTTCTTCTCCTAGTTCTTCTTTTTCTTCCTTTTTCACTGCTTTTTCTGTGGGTGTTATTATTAGTTTTTCTGCTGTTGTAAAGCTTTTTTCAACTAGTTTCTTATCGATGAGTTGTATGCATTCTCTTAGGATTTCTATTTGTCTTTCAAGTTTTTCAAGTTTTCTTGATAGTGTTTTCTTTATTTCAGCTAGTTCTTCTAGATTTCTCTCCATTTTCTCACTTCTATTATAATATTTTGTTACGTATAAGATTAGTATTTACATGTTGTCTATGTTCTTCTCTTTCTGCTAGTATTTCTTTGATTCTGCTGGTTACTTCGTTTAGTGTGGTGAAGGATATTGCTTTTATTTTAACTTGGGTTTTTAGTTCAAGTGAGAGTATTTTTTCTACGCGTTTTTCGATCTTGTTTTTTGGCAGATTGGTTGAGGTGAATATTATTATACTTGTTTTTACTGCGTCTATGAATTTTAGATTTTTTGATTGATGCTTTTTGAGTATTGCTAATATTTTCTTTCTAGTTATCTTTGGAGGTTTCTTTAGCCAGAATATTACTAAAGCTCCAATGCGTTGTGTTTCTCTTATATTCATTTCTCTCACTAATGATTATATTTGTGTTTTAATAATTTTGCTTTGAGGAGTACTATGTTTAGGGCGGTTATATTTGACTTAGATCAAACTTTAATTAATACTCTTAATCGTTTTTATAAGGTGTTTAATCTTATGCTAGTTGAATTTGGAGGAGATGAGATTGATTGGGATACATTTATTAAGCATTATGCTGATGACACATTGAATGTCTTTATTCCGAAGAATGTTTCTATCAAGACTTTTTGGAGAACTTTTCTTTATCGTTATAATGATGTTGAGTTGGAGGATGAAGCTCCTATTCCTGGGGCTATAGATGTTTTGAGTAGATTGAAGGAGATGAATATTAAGATCGCTGTTGTGACTGGTAGGGCTGTAGATGAGGATTATATTTGGAGAGAGTTAAAACGTCATGGAATGGCTGATTATGTGGATTGTGTGGTTACAAGTAAAGATCAAGATGATGGAGAGCTTTTCTCTAAGGATGAGATTTTTAGAAAGGCTGCGAAGTGTCTTTGTGTCCCTATTAGTGAGTGTATTGTTGTTGGTGATTATTGGCCGGATATTAAATCAGGTAAAGCTGTTAATGCTAAAATGGTTATTGGTGTTTTAACTGGTTTTATGACTAGAGTTCAACTTGAAAAGTATGGTGCAGATGTAGTCATAGATAGTGTGGCTGACCTATTAGATGTATTGTCCAGTTATTTTGTCAAGGATCTTACTGAAGGTTCTTTTTAGCCATGCTTTTATTCCTATTTCTATTGGAACCTTCTTTATTTGCCATTTCCCTTTAAATCCATAGTTTCTCATTAATAATGGTAATTCACCGTATTTTAGGCATCTGCTGGCTTTTGCTAAGCAGTAAATTAATTCTCCAGTTGATGTTGCTTTGTCTTCGAAGAATAATTTCATTAAGGTTGACGTTTTCATGTCAAATAGAACAACTCTGTCATTTATGTAGTTTTTAAGGGAGTTGATGTTGCTTATTTTCTCGTTTTCGAATATATACGTCATTTTTACGCTTCTTTCATTTTCTAGTTCACATCGTATGCTTTCTCCTATGATTGGTAGTTGTGCTAAGTCTTCGGAATTTGTTAGTATTCCTCCAACTTCTCCTATTTCGTCTACTATCATTTCTATAGCATTGTATAGTAGGTAGTAGGAGAAGGGTTCGTATATTGTGTTTATTGTTGAATTTAGTATGATGGCATAGCCGTTTTGTTTAATGCTGTTTATTAGCATAGTATTTTCATCTGGGCTAAATAGCTGGTTGATTGTTTGAGGTTGGAAGGACCTTTTTATTGCTGCTTCCCATTCTTTATAAAATTCTCTTTTTCTGGTTTTTAGTATGTCTACTATTTCTCGTACCATTTTTATTCCTCGTGGAGCAGCTACGAATGGCTGTATTACTGCTCCGCCGACTATTCCAATAACTTCCATGATTGTTGCCATTTTGTCGTTTTTTGCTTTTTCAAGTATTTTCTTTCCTATTGTTTCATTTATGCTGGGTGGCTTCAAGTTTTTTATTAGCTTTATGCTTAGGTCGTTGATGTCTTCAATTTTATTGAATGTTTTTTCATCTATTTTTTCACTTTTTTCTGGAGCCATTCCCTTAATTATTTTTGTAAATAGTGTTGAGTTTTTAATGATGTCATTTATTTTGATCTTTATTTTCGGTAGAAATTCATATTCTCCATCGTGTATGCCAAATCTAAATATGTTTGATTTCTCTTTCAAGTCTTTTGTAATTTCAATTAGCTTGCTTAGTTTTATGTTGTTTGCATTTATCATTAGTATTGAACGGACGTCATGGTTTATCCATAGTTCTCTAGCTATCGATATAGCTAGCATTTCTGGTATTATTTTGAATCTTCTGTAACTGTTTTTGTAGGTGAAGACGGCTATTTTTCTCCAATTTCTCGTGTCATTGACTATGTATTTGGCAATTTTGCTATAGATTTGCTTGGTGTGCTTGTTTTCGCTTTTCTTCACTGTTTTCCCCATATTATAATTGTAATTATTTACTGTATTGCCATTGTCCTTTTACTTTTGTAAATGGGCTTAGGCGAATACGCAGCGAATACATATGTAATTTCAATATTTCTCGAAGTGAAGGACTTTTTCTAGTGGTATTCTTGGCCTTGGAGGTGGATTTTCTTTAGGTTTCCCGATGGGGATTAGTGCTACTGGTCTTACGTGTTCTGGGATTTCAAGTATCTCTTTTACTTCTCTTTCTGAGAATGCTCCTACCCAGCATGCTCCATAGCCTAATGCATGGACTGTTAGTAGCATATTTTGAATTGCTGCTGCTGTGTCTTGTATGCAGTATAATGTTTTTCCTCTTTCTCCATAATATCTAGCTGTTCTAGGTATATTTGCGCATACTACTACTATTACGTGGGCTTTTATCATCCATGTTTGACCTAGTGCTGCTCTTGCTAGTTTTTTCTTTGTCTCCTTATTTTTTACTACGATGAATTCCCATGGTTGTAGGTTGCCTGCTGATGGTGCTCTTATGGCTGCATTTAATATTGTTTTTAAATCTTCATCTGGAATTTCTTCGCCTGTAAATCTTCTGATACTTCTCCTGCTTTTTATTGCCTCCAATAACTCCATTTGCTACCCTTACTATATTAAGGAGATTTCTCTTTTAATTGTTGTGAGGGGAAAAAGTATTCTACTTCTACTTTCTTTTTTCTTTTTCTAGCGTAAATGTAGAGTATGGATGCTGTTATGGAGAGAAGAACTAATCCTACTGCTGACATTACTATAATTCCATCACTTTCTCTG
>JANZKD010000084.1 GCA_025061245.1 Candidatus Culexmicrobium profundum | reverse complement strand
CCTTGAAGCCTGGGGAAAAACAGCCACATGCAATTCATGTGGAAATGCATTAATGCTAGAGTTAGCTAGAGTCCTAGCAAAAAACAGAGACAAGCTTAGAAGAAGCCTAATATTCGCCTTTTGGGATGGACATGAAATAGCTGAAGCTGCAGGCTCAACATGGCATGTAGATTACTACTGGCCCAAATTAAACAAAAACTGCATAGCATACGTAAACATCGATTCACCAGGCCTAAAAGATGCTTCAAGATATGTTGCAAGTGCAGCACCAGAAACATGGGCTCTCCTAGACCAAATAGGAAAGGAGCTAGGACTAGAAATAGAAAAATCAATACCAGTAAAAACAGGAGACAACTCATTCCTAGGAATAGGCATCCCATATATTGGTGTACTCGCAACCTACACACCTAAAGAGTTAAGAGAAAAATTAAACTGGGCCTCACTTGGATGGTGGTATCACAGCAATGAAGACACACTAGACAAAGTCGACAAAGAACTATTCATACAACATGCAAAACTCTACACACATCTAATAATACGACTATGCAATGAACCAATAATACCACTAAACTTCACAACTACAATAAACTACATAATCAAGGAACTAGAAGAACTAAGTAAAACAGCGAAAGACAAGGCAGATCTAACTCCAATCCAAACAGAAGCAAAAACGCTATTGAAACTAACTGAACTCTTAAACGAGGAAATAGCTGAAGTAAGAAGACATCAAGAATCCGAGAAATACAAAGATAAAATAGAGCTAATAAATAGCTGTCTAATTAAACTATCAAGAATTCTAACACCAGCATTTAGATCAGTTGCAGGAAGATATGGACAAGACCCATATGGCTTCACACCACTCTACAAACCAATTCCAAGACTATACTATGTAGTTAAACGCTTAACCCAATTAAGCGAAGAAGAAAGCCTATACCACCAACTAGAAACAAAATTCCTAAGAGAAAGAAACAAACTAATAGATGCACTAACAAATGCACAACAAACGATACAAGTAACATTCAAGCTATCAGAACTCCATCAGTAGTAACTCTACCTAACTTAATAATAAGCAGACTAGATGGGGATAAGTTTTATTTACTGGTGGGTACCAGTAACTGGTGGGTACCAGTAATGACATTCTTCGATCCAAAACCGAAAGTCAAAAAAGAAGATTTGTATAATCGAGAAGAAGAATTAGAGAAACTTAAATTCGCCCTAAAAACTTCACCATTAATACTTATTTTAGGTCTAAGAAGAACTGGAAAAACATCACTACTCTACACTGCTCTCAATGAATTTAAGATTCCAAATATAATAGTAGATCTAAGAGCCCTACCACAAGACAAGGTATTATCACTAAGTGAATTCACATCCATACTAAGACAACAAATTAACAACTTTCTACTAAAAAGAAGAAAAATTGCAAAGCATTTCTTAAAACTAGTAGAGCATGTTGAAGGAATAAGAGTCATGGGTTTAAGCATATCCTTCAAAAAATCAAGAAGAGAAAAAATCAATCTAGCAGGACTCTTTGAAGCACTAAATGAAGCTGCAGAAAGAGAAGGCATAAGAATGGTGGTGGCCTTCGATGAAGCACAAGAATTACGTAGAATTGCAGCATATCGACTTGACAGATTACTCGCCTACATATATGATCGACTTAGAAACATAACATTAATTCTAACAGGCTCTCAAATAGGATTATTATACAATTTCATTGGAGTAAATAATCCAGCTTCACCACTATATGGAAGAGCTAGAAGTGAAATACGCTTAAAAAACTTTACTCATGAGCAATCAAAGGAATTTCTAATCAAAGGCTTCAAACAATATAACATGCATCCACCAGACAGCTTCATAGAATATGCAATAAACAAGCTAAATGGAGTAGTAGGATGGTTAACTCTCCTAGGCTATAAAGCTGCGACTCAAAGACGAGTAGATAAAAGCCTTGTAGATGAAATGATTGAAGAAGCAGAAAAACTAGCCCTAAACGAGTTTAACCATTTCTTAAACTTAAGATGGCAAGCAAAAAGAAGATACATATTAATAATGAAGACAATAGCAAGACTAGAAAAAGCAGCTTGGACACAAATAAAAACTTCACTAGAAATAAGTATAAACAAGAAAGTAGACGACAAAAACTTCACGACACTACTAAAAAACCTGGTTAACTCTGGCTTCATACATAAAAATCAAATGGGTGAATATGAAATATCAGACCCAATACTCAAATATGCACTAAAATAGTTAAAAGTAAATCTAAATTTAAAATTTAAACCGCAACACTTATACTACCTATAAAATCCTCTTTAGAGTAGTTGAAATGGAGGTTCACCTATTATGATTTACGAGAAAATTATAGCTCGAAGAACAATTAGAAAATATCAAAACAAGCCAGTGCCAAAAGAAGTTCTAATTAAATGTGTAGATGCAGCCAGACTATCACCATCAGGAGCAAACCGTCAACCACTAAAATACATTATAATAAACGATGAAGAGCAGTTAAGAAAGGTTTTCCCATTAACTAAATGGGCCGGCTACCTACCAAACTACTATCCAACAGAAGAGGAAATGCCAAGAGCCTACATAGCCATACTACTAGACAAAAACATACGTGAAAACCCAGGTCACGACGCAGGAATAGCCGCCATGGCAATATCAATGGTAGCCTTCGACCATGGACTAGGGTCATGCATTCTAGGAGCAATAGACAGAGAAAAACTAAAGGAAGTCTTAAAGCTACCAGAAAACCTAGAAGTAGTCCTCCTAGTAGCATTAGGTTATCCAGCTGAACAACCAGTAGTAGATGAAGTTAAGGATGGCGACATAAAATACTGGCTAGATGAAAATGGAGTACTCCACGTACCAAAAAGAAGCCTAGAAGAAGTAATGAGATGGAACACCTGGACAAGTTAACCAGTTAAAACACTAAATCAACACATACTTTTTCTAAAAATTAAATTAAGAGACTCTCATGAACATTAGCTTAGTCAATGCAAATCCTTCTATTGCTTAGACTTCTTATAAAGCTCTATGAATTTACGGCCATCAATCAACGGTACAAACTTCATTGTCATTTCAGGCATGTAGGCTATAACCATGTTACTCAACTGCTTCTCATCTTCAACTTCCACAATAGCTAAACCCTTAAAACTACCGCCCATTGAATGTGTTGGAAAAACTATTCTTGGATAATCCTCTGGATGCTCTTCAGCTAACTTATTCTGACGCATAAGCTTCACTATAACTTTATCTAGATTCTCTGGACAAAACTCCCAAAACATCACATACTTCAAACTCTTAACCCTCCCTATAAAATATTGGTATTTATAGAGCTCCCCACCTCGGAGCTAAGACCCCACAAAAGCAAACCAAACTTACTTAAGCAGAATCTTAACCAACAATTAACACCTCTATATTTATAAGTTTCCCAATAACAACTAAACAACTCCATTAAAACGAAACATAACAACATAAGTCCATAACAACCCCACATAAATCCTAACAAACCCCCTTAACTAAAATGAAGCCCCTAAGCTTACAAACCCACCATAAAAGCAGCATCAACCATCCCCAAACCCACAAAATAACAACCCAAATGCAATCCATTTTCAGTAAAAATAAAAGTTTTAAAATAAGAGTTCATGAAAGAAGATGGCAAAATGACACAAGAAATAACACTAGAAAAATACAAGAAAGCATACAGAGAAATAAAGACAGAAGAAGCAAAAGAGGATTCTACATACACCTAGTAATATACATACTAGTAAACATAATACTCATAGTCATAAACCCCACCTACACATCCAAAGTAATCTGGTTCCCATACCCACTAATAGGATAGGGAATAGGAATACTATCACACTACCTATTCGGAATCCACTGGATAGAAAAAGCACTAAAAGAAATGGAAGCAAAAGCAGAATATAGAGCAAAAGAAATGAAAAAACTTCTTTATCACCATCATTACAACATCATAAAGTATCGTGTAAATTCATTTAAACCCCAATATCCTAACTATATTTTCAAAGATCAAGGTCACCATAGATATTTATGTTTAAATATATGTTTAAACAAACTATTCATTGGTGGAAACCTTGGTTAAAACGATAACAATTAGAAATGAAGTATATGAAATGCTAGCCTCACTAAAAAGAGAAGATGAAAGCTTCAGCGACCTAATCGAAAGACTAGTCAAAAAAGCCAGCCCAATAGAAATCCTAATAAAACTAAGAGGATGCATAGAATTCAAAAATAAAGAACAAATGCTACACGAAATAGAACTAAAAAGGGTTGAAAGGAGACCATGATAATCATAGACACAGACGTCCTAATAGAAATCTTCGACAAAAAATCAAAACGAGGCGACAAAGCACTAGAACAAATCATAAAAAGCGGAGAAAACTTCGCAATAACAGTAATAAACCTACACGAAATACTCTACGGCCTAATAAAATACGCAAACACAAAACCAATAAAACACATACTAAAACTCCCAACCCTAAACTACACCAAAAAAGACGCACAACTAGCAGCAAAACTAGAAATAGAAGCAGAAAGAAAAGGAAAACCAATAAGAAGAACAGACGCCATAATCGCAGCCATAACAATAAACGCCAACGCAAAACTATACACCTTCAACAAAAAACACTTCCAACCACTACAACCACTAGGACTAAAACTATTCCCTTAAATCAAAACAATACAATTAAACTTTAAGCCTTATAACCATCAATCTTAAATTAGTCTTATTAACAATGCAAACTAAGACAAACACTTACAAATATCTTATCCAAATGTTAATTAAATAAATTTGAAATTTAGAATCAAGCAATTAATCTAAACTATCGCCACTTTGAATTTCGCATTATACGACGATACTCTAAACTTTCCAGGAAACCTCTTAATCTCCTTCAACTCAAATGACATATCTGGCTTTCTCTCGCATTTAGACATGAAATTTTATTATATTGCCCCTTCATCTACAACTGAGAAGAATTAACTTATGTTGGCACCCATCTCTTACAGTTATAATATGGTCTATCTGACTCCATTATAGACGCTGGAAACAAACAATATTCCTCATTTATATCCTTAATCTCTGTCGGCGGTTCAGTTGCCATACAATAATACTTGCCATCTTCCTTCTTAAGCCAAGGACATGGAATTTTTATCACTCCATCACCATACTCTCCAGTATATTTAAACATACCTACATCACACCTTAGACATTTAGAAGATAATAAATCAACCATATGGATTTTACAGTATACTTCCCCAAGTCTTCAATAAATATTTGGAAGAATTGTACTTTCAGTTCTCCCTCCATTCCCATCAGAATATTTATTGCTTTTATTTAGAGTTTAATCTTAATTCAAAATCAATTATTTGTTCAGATGTTTAGAGCCAAAAATACAATTCCCCCAACATACACTTACAATCTAAAGCTTAAATTTCTTACAAAAGCCTCCAACTTGGAAAATCAACCCCCTCGCATGAATATAAGAGCATCATTTTCACCATTAAAGGAAATAGAACTCTAAAAAACAACCATCTCTTCACCATCTATCATCACATCATCATAAAGCATCCACATAAATCTAAATATCACGACACTAAACTGGCATAAACAGTAAAATAAATTATATTTCCATTTCTCCAGTTCAACTACTAAATGCTCACAACAATTCAAGTAATTTCTTAGGTATCATCAAATCAGAATTGCAATACTTACACTTCACAGTATTATTCTTAATCTGCTTCACATCAATTGATCCTCCACAATTTGGACACTTCAAAGTTAAAACGCCATCTTTAAATGAAAAGTCAGTTATAATGTTATACCTTACTTGAACACCGGTCTTCGCTTCATATACACGATTTAAATATTGTTGTATTTGATGAGAAACACTCTTCAACTCTTTTTCATAATCACTCTCAGATTTCTCCAATTCATCAACAAGCTTACCTTTATCCTCCCTCAAAATTTTCATCATTGTTTTAACATATAGAATTCTAATGTAAATCTGTGCCAATCGTGAAATTTTATTTAAGATAAATGGAGGTAAATCCGCTAAATTAACATCATAGTTTAATAGTGTTGAAATATCATAAAAGATGTTTTGAATAAGAGGAATATTGACATTTATCTTAATATTTTCACTCCACCCATCAATTACATGTTTATAAATAGCTCTGGTAATTGTAGGCTTCTGCATCAACAATATTCTATTACCATCTCTAAAAACAATCTCCAATACTCCCATTTTTCCAAATATACCTCTCTCAGAATAAGAAATATCATATATATCTGCAAGCATATGCCTTATAGCTTCATGTTTTTTAAATAAAATGCCTCTCTCCTTATACAGCAAGATGCATTTATTCGTAATAAAAATGATATAGGAGTCACTAACCTTTACTCTATCATCCTCAACATACTTATATTCAACCTCAGACCCCTCATAAACCACTCTTTCACCAGGCATCAGAATACTTTCTATAGTAGTCATCATCTCACCATTATAATTTAAAATTATAAAACAAAAATATCTTTTTAACAATATGTTAAGAATAATATAAACTATCTCCTAAACCAATTTATTTCCCGCAAAAATTCAATATATCCAACTACTTTTCCTTAACCTCTTTCTCAGTTCTCTTTACTTGAATAAGCTCATGCTTACGCCCCTAACGCTAAAATACCATAACAATTATCTTGAAATATACAGTGTTACTCTATCAAATGAAATTAAATCTAAAACTAATCCGCAAACTAGTTTAACTACATCTCCATCAAAATTAATTGTATGAAGGTTAAAGGCATAACCTACCTCCACACCTCAATGGGCTGGTTTAAAAAGAGTCTAAATAGAATACGAAGCGATCTAATCAGAATGCGAGATGAACTATATGCAAATGCAATCAGACTAGAAGGAACAGGAAATCTACTCTGGAAAATCACGGAACTAGCATTAGAGGAAAACCTACAAGTATGGGCACACCCAAAACTCGAAGATGTCCCTCCAAAATCAAAATACACCACCATATTCAAAGAATTCTCCAAGAAAGCTGAAGACTATGGAATAAATGTATTAATGCTCGGAAATGAATTAAGCCTAGAAGTAAACCTCCAAACCAATCAGACACAAAGCTATACTGAAAGATGCCTAAACATGGAAAAATACGTACACAAACCATTAAAAGAAAACCCAGAAAAATTCCAAAAATTCATAACAGAGCTAATTGAAATCGCAAGAAAACACTTCTCAGGA
>JANZKD010000083.1 GCA_025061245.1 Candidatus Culexmicrobium profundum | reverse complement strand
CCATTAAAGTCTTCAAAGAACAAGAACAAATCTTCAGGTTCCCATTGAGGTAGATCGCTAGGAGGAGTTACCCCATAATGCATATAAATTCTTATTATTTCACCAGCATTTATTGAAATTTTAATCCATATTCTTGCCTTATAATTTTGTTCGTCCCAGAATTCTATCCAATGTGGTATATAAGTAAATTCAGGAGTTTCATTATATGTAAACCATATGTTCCAACCATCAGAGTTTTGAAAGACATGTGAATTAGTTAATTCAATAGAGAGAGCATAGTCAACTAAATCTTCAGTACCTAATGAATAGTCAATAGTTATAGGCAGGACATATCCATATGGCTCATATTCGGTGAATGTATTAATCTCCGTATATTTAATAGTTTGAGTCCTAAAAATTCGGAGATATTCATAATCACTGTAAGATTCAACTATATCTTTTAACCAGGAGGTGTAAGTGAAGGATAGGAAAATACCTGTGGAGACAAGTATGATTAGCCCTAGGAGTACAGCACTTGCTCCCTTTCTATCCTTTTTAATTCTAAGCATATGCTTTTTATTTTTTGCCAAGTTACTCATCTCAAAGTTCTTATTCTTTTATAGAAATGGTGAGGTGATTTATAAATATATCGTATGACAATTAAGATAAATCTGTATAATATTTATGAAACAATTGTTTCAATAAAGTGAAATGATTATTTCCACTTTAATGCAATCATTCGGATTATTTTTGCCATTTTATTGGCATGTTCTTCTGCATTTAGACCATAGCTTTTTACTTTTAATAGTATGTTGCAAATATCATCTTTTACTGAAACTTCTAGGAAACCTCTACCAAAGTTCCTTGAAAATGAATTTAACCCTGTATCATAGGTGAAAATTAGCTTCCATACTATTTTCCCATCGATTTTTTCAAATTTAGCTTGTTTTACTTCTAAAACTTCATAAAGCGTTGATGGGTATTTCATTAGCTCCTCATAAAGATATCTTGTGAAACTCTGGAAGTTTATAGCCTTAAGTTTAATTGGAATTTCGAATATCCAATATTCCTCTCCTTCATAAGCTTTTTTAATGGCCTCTATTTTCCAAAGTTTTGATGGTACGATCACTAGAGAAGACTTAAGTGAAATAAGTGAAGCTACAAACATGCTCATAATTGCAATGAGAATAGTTGCTAATACCCATATAAAATGAATCTTAGGCTTCACCTCAATCTGAAAATATAAATTCATCAATTTGTAAAAGGAGAGACCAAGAATATATCCTATAGAACCTCCAATAAATCCTAAAATTGCAGTTTCCCATGCAAATATTGAAAATATTTTTGATGGTGAAGCTCCAACAGCTGATAAGGTTATTATTTCTCTTCTTCTCTCATACAGCATTCCTATAGAAGTTATAATAGCATTAAGAATAGCTAAGACTAGGGGAATTAGTGCTTCATAACCACTTGAAATCAAATGTCTAGCAAGCATCATGTTAATTAATTTATTTTTAAGAAGTACGGTTGCTATGTGTTCATCTCCTCTTAAGGAGAGAATTTTTCCAATTGAAATTAATTCGTTTTTACTACAATTTAAGTATATAAAGTATCTAGTAACAGAAAGATCATATCTTGAAACATCATTCCAGGGAACTATAATTACTTCCTTTGCCTCACAAACTCTAGATGCATAAATTGATGGCATCCCGTCACCACCTTTAAAATCTAGATAAAGAGTAAATGGAAGAAATGGACGGCCACTAATTTCTCTTAAAACCTCAACTTTAGAATCATCTAAAATCCCTGAAACTATGTATGATTTTGTTGGCGTCAAAAATGAAGTCCAATTACCCCTAACGATTATTGTATGAATTGTTTTTTCAAATATAATTTCATCTCCAACATCAACACCCAGTTCTTCAGCAGCTCTTAAGCTTATCACAATTTCATTAGAATTACTTGGCAAATTTCCCTTGATAAGGCATGTCTCTAACTTCTTGTATAATGGATCTAAGGAGCTTGAAAACGCTATGATTCCGGATATATTTAGCTTAAGATTCGTATTTTCAGGCAAGGTTAGGAAACCTAATCGTTTAACCTTTGCCTTTGATTCAGCTCTACAGGTTATAAACACTATTTTTCCAGTTATATTGGCTAGGTCAAGTAGTATTAAATTTGGTTTCATTCCGTATGGACTATTAGATTCAGCTTCAAAGTTGCTGTAAGCCGATGTTAAAAAGTTTAAGGGGTAATATCTTTCGAAGCTTAAACCAGTAACATTAAAATTATTATTGTATTCATTGGCTAGGATTCCAATTTCAATTGAAAATGATGTTAAGGCAACTGCTCCTGCAGTTGAAGCTATAAGTGAGATTGCGAGGAGTATAGATCTAAGCTTTCTCCTCCTTAAATTTCTTTTAGACATTGAAACTAAATCTATAAAGTTATATATGAAAGAAAAAGTTTCGAATTGTCTACATGATTTTTCAATTAAAGATAAAATTACTGACAAAAATAGTGTTAAAAGAACGCTAAAATATATTGATGTAATACTCTTTATACCTGGAAAGAGAAGAAACAAAAGATACATCAATATAAAGGTGAATAGTGGAGCTAAGGAAATCCTTAAAAATAAATTTTCAGCGAAAACAAAGGATAAAATGATGGAAGAAAATGAAAAGAAAATATTTAAGAAGTTGTATGAGTAAGAAGCTTCTTTTCTAAGCCAATTTAAATAAGATTTCATGTCTCTTAAAAGTTCATAAGCCTCTTTTACGTATGCGTAAGATATCGAAAATAAGTTTTCATTTAAATAGTCATTAGCCTTGAAAATTAAATCTTGAATATGAGAATACTGGGACTTAATAGCTAAAGTGTAAAAGCCTTCTCTTTCAACGATACTTATCTCTTTATTGACTTCATATGAAAAAGATTTAACACATCTTAATGAATATTTAACTGAAGCGTATAATAGAGATACGTTGATTAATTCACCTTGTTTTAAAGTAATCGGTTTTTCAAACAGGGGTACTTTTTCAAATGCATAAATAGCTCTTTCAAATTGAACTGTTCTCCACCATACAATTATTACTGGGATAGTTTTAGCTTCAATAAACCTTCCAAAAACAATGACATTAAAAGGTTTATTAGCAGGAACAATTATCAAATTTTTAGGTATTTTCAAGAAATCGATAACTTGTCTAATAGCAGGATAGACATTTTCTCCATATTCAACTATTGAGTTGTTTAATTTAATTTTAATTTCCTCTTCATTAACTATCATAAAGCTCACTCTATCAGCTGGTTCATCATACTTTAAATGGAAAAGTTTATCATAGCATATTATTGATGCTCCAGGATATAATGAAAAATCAACTTTAATATGTCCACTAGACAACTCGCTGAGCAGAAGTTCTCTTAACTGTAGAACATAGTCTATTCCAGGAGTACTTGAATTGTCATATATCGCTACAATTATAATAGAATAATAAGCAGGGTAGCGTCTTCCCATATAAATGTAATCTCTAGATAAAGTTACATTTAAGGAGTAAAATCCATTACTATCACTTCTTGTTTCAGCAACATAATTTATATCATAGCTTTTCAAAACAATTATTCTTGCACCACTAATGGACATTTTACTTGAAGCACAGGTAACTTTCCCAAAAATTTCTATAGTAATTTCATAGTTATCTTTGCAAAGAGATGATTCTACTGAAAGCAGAAAGAGTATGTTTAAGATTATAAATAAACAGGGGGCATAAGGTGTCTTCAACCTCATATTTCAATCACACAATGTAATTTCAATAGTACCTAATAATTGAAAAAGCATTTAAATCTTAAGTGAAAATATTTTCAAATCCATTAAGTGTATGATATACTAAGTTTTGGCTCCAAACCTCACATAATAAACTTATTACTTATCAATTTATTTATTCAAATAATATTTTTAAAATAATTATCCAAGCTAATTAGTAAAATAAATCTTAAATAGTTCGTTAATTTACGGTAATGTGATGCCTATGAAGTGGGTTACTAGGAGTTTCCCGTATGTTGATAGAACTGCATCAGCATGGCTAATAAAGAAATTTATCGACCCTGAAGCGGAATTTGTCTTTATAAATTGGCCTGATGAAAAATTGAAGCCTGAACATGGAACTCCCTTTGACATTAAAGGTGTAGAACTAGGTCATAAAGATAACAAATGTACCTTCGAGGTAATAGTTGAAAAATATTCAATTGAAGATCCCTATGTACATAAAGTTGCTGAGGTTGTTCATGCAGCTGACATTAAAGGAGAGTTGGAAAAAGTACTAGAAGCTAAAGGCATAAAGTCATTGTTAACTGGACTACGCTTTATGACTAAAGATGACTATGAAACATTAGAAATTGGAATGAAGATTTGGGAAGCACTTTACACCTACTTTAAAATTAAGGATTTAGAAGAAAAGCATAGTGAAGAATTAAAGAAAATGAGTAGAATGGAGAGATTGAGATTTCTAAAGAAAATGGTTACAGAAGGTTAGGTGCACTTTCATGCGTTTTTCTAAAGCATTCTTAGTACTTTCCATCTCTGGCTTATTTGCTATACTCAGTTCAACAATGTCTAAATCACCTACACTTCCCCTATTTGCACAACAATTAGGAGTAAGTAAAAGTGAGTTAGGGTTTATAGCCGCAGCCTCCACCATAACTGGAATAATAGTAAATGTTACAGCAGGAACTCTCTCAGACATTTATGGCAGGAGAAAATTATTAATAGCTTCAGGTTTCTTTTTCGCTTCAGCACCATTCCTATACCTCCTAGTAACCGATGCATGGCAACTGGCAATTATAAGGGCATTTCATGGAATTGCAACAGCCACTTTCACTCCAGTGGCAATAGCATCCATAGCAGACATGTATGAGTCTAGAAGAGGAGAAATGATGGGAATATTTTCATCAGCCACAATGATTGGAAGATTATTAGCACCAATAACTGCAGGAGCAGTGATAAGTTTCTATGGTTTCTATGAGACGTATATCTTATGTGGACTAGCAGGCTTAACTGCGCTTATTGCATTATTTAATCTACCTAAAATTGAAGCAAAGAAGAAAGAAGTTGAAGCACTATGTAAAGCATCATCAGTACTCTTCAACATTAATGTTATCACTGCTAGTAGTATCATGGCAGTAACTTATTTTGCAATGCAAAGCATAGAAACATTTCTACCACTTCACATGGAGAAACTTAATATTGAAGCATGGCTTATGGGAACAACCTTCACAATACAGTTGCTAACCATAACAATACTTAAGCCATATGCAGGAAGATTATCTGATAATATAGGTAGACTTAAAACAATTTCAATCGGATTCATAATTGCATCAGTAGGAATTCTAGGAGTAGCATTCTCAAGTAATGTTATACTCATTATACTTTCAATGATTCTTTTTGCTATAGGTGTAGCCTTTACAACTGCATCAACACCACCATTAATTTCAGAAATTGTTGGAGAAGAAGCGCGAGGCGCAGCTATTGGAGCAATGGAAACAATTAAGGATATTGGCCAAGCCTCAGGACCAATATTCACAGGAATAATATTGACATATGCAACCTATGAATATGTGCTTACACTTATAGCCATTGTTCTAATCGCCATACTACCGATAATATACATGAAACTAAAAACTTAACATTCATCATACCAACAGAAGTTATATAGACAATAGCGTTTATTCCTTCTTTATCTCTAACTTCGATTTTCCATGTTCATCTATCAGGAGATTTATTATATGAAAATAGGTTTTGAAATTGTAAGTTTGCATTGCAAATTTAGATTACAATATTACTTTAATTGACTTTTCTATTTTTACCTCCATTTTCTCAATATTCAAGGGTGCTTTATATGCTAATATTTTCACTCCATCCTCCTTAGCCTTACACAATGCTTCTGAAAATTTTGGATCTGTTTTCCAGTTTGGCTTAAATCTTTCAGCATCAGCTCGCGTTATAAGAAAGAAAATTAATGCTTCATAGCTTTGCTTTACTGCTTTAATTAATAATTGAACATGTCTTCTCCCTCTCTCCGTTGGTGCATCAGGGAATAATGCTAGTCCATTAGTCACTAATGTGCATCCTTTTACCTCCATTAATGCTTTCTTCTGCAAGGGAGATTTTAGCAAAAAATCTATTCTACTATCTCCATATTTTACTTCTCTTCCAATTATCTTGTAGCCTTGAAGCTCCTTAATTAGATTTAAGTTTAAAGCTTCTGCAACTATTTCATTATGCAATGCTGAATCAACGAGAACCCAGATGTCACTATATTTAACTGCAAAGAGATAGAATTGAGTTTTATAAGCCATGTTCTTGCTATGTTTTCTAACCAATACTTCGGTATTCGGAATTAATAGTTCCTTTAATCTTCCAGGATCATGTATATGGGCTTTAAATCTCTTCCCTTCAATTTCAATTATTGCAGTGAATCTATTTGGTCTATTAATAAACTTTGCTTTTATCGGCGTCCAAGTTAATTGCATTTTATATCACACTAACTAGAATTGTATGATATTATTCATTTACTTAAATTTATAGTAAAAATTAGTTTAGATGATGATATTTGATAAAAAAGAGGAAAATGCCTAGTGCTTTCACTACTGCCAGTCCAGCCCTTGTTAGATGGATTGGGAGTCGATTAATTTGACTATTTCCAGCTTCAATTAACCCTAAATCTCTTAGAACTCTTAAATTCCATTTAGCCGTTGATTCCGGTATTTTTAGTCTTCTCGATATTACTTTAGAAAGCTTAGTTAAGGTAAACTTTTCTCCTTTGCATAGTGCGTATACTTCTAGGAGAATTATTTTTTGTTTTTTAGTTAAGGTTTTTAATGTAGTGTTTATGAATAGATTTTTCCAATATTTTAATTGAAATTCAATGACATCATTGTTATTATTGTTTCTCCATAACTTTAAGATTGAAATTAGCCTGTAGTTTCTGAGAACCTTGAATTTGACGGTCCACTCCGAACACTCCTTAAACCTCCAGATTAGCTTATAGCTTAAATTAAACATATATTAGTTTTATGGGCAAGAAAAATTACCTAAACTTAATAGTATATGAAGCCGGGTCTTTTAGAAAGTAGTTTAGGGAAATATCTTGGCTTCCTAGGATAACCGTCAACTTCATTTTCCAACAGTTCAATTAACTCATTAACAGCCATGTTCTTTTGTATGTTTTTCCTTCTAATTCTAACATTGAGCATTCTCTTGGCTACTTCTCTTTCACCTATAACTACTATGTATGGTATCCATTCTCTTTCA
>JANZKD010000082.1 GCA_025061245.1 Candidatus Culexmicrobium profundum | reverse complement strand
CTGGGTAGAAGAAGAGCATGAAGCCACAAAACTTATTGAAAATCTGGTGAAGAAACATGAGGAAACAAGGTAAGCAAAGAATAAAACTCATAGATACAGTATACTTAGTAGCATACATAAATCCAACAGACAAACTACACAAAGAAGCCCTACAATTAATAGAAAATATAAATCAACAAACACTAGTAAGCTCATATGCATTAATTGAATTTGATTTAATAATGAAGTCAAGAGGATTTACTGAAGACGAAAGAATAGATACATGGACCCTACTCGAAACAAAAATTAATGGAAACATAGCGAATCCACATCCTCAAGACCATAGAATAGCCACAGAACTACAAAAACTAAACTACGATTACTTCGACAGTCTAATCGCAGCCCAAGCAGCCCGCCTAAAAGCCCAACCACAAACCACCGATAAAATGATAATTCAAGCATACAACAAAATCATAAGAACCCATCAAAAATCCTAAAAATTCAAGGATAATTGGATGCACTTGGTATACCCTTAATAGATTTTGCCTTCAAAACAGCCCTCAAAACACTCCTCCTAACAGCCTCAGCAGCAACCTCACCAATAAGACTAACAAGATAACTCCTACCATCAAGCCTCTTAAACGGACTCTTCTCACTGCCTAGTCCTGGAATTTCTGGAAGATCCACCTTGCCAGTGGAAACAGCAAACATCACATCACCATCAAGAAAGGTGTGAACCGGCCTAATAGCCCTAGCCAAACCATCATGACTCATAACCGCTATCCTAGCAACCTCACTACGATTAAGCCTAACATTAGTAGCAACAACACCAACAGTAGTATTTAAACCCACACCCGCCAATCCACCAGCACCACTAAGCATTCCAATAACATCATGAACCTCAACAAACCCCCTACCATCCCTACGCCTAACACCGGCCAAAACCCTACCACTCTCAACATCAAAAACATTACCAAAACAATTAACAACAACCAAAGCCCCAACCACAACCCCACCATGAAGCCTAAATGCATAGCTACCTAAACCACCACGCATACAATATTCCAAGCCAAGCATCTTACCAACAGTAGCACCAATCCCAGCACCAACACTCCCCATCTCAACCGGTCCAGAACCAGCATTCCTACAAGCCAAATAACCCATCTCACTATCTGGAAGACCCTTCGCAACACCCAAATCATATATTATGCCACCAGCAACCAAAGGCAACCTACCACTAGGAGCCTCAAAACCCCTACCCATCTCAATTAACGCTTTCTTGACACCACCAGCCACATCCAATCCAAAAGCACTACCACCAGAAATAAAAACTGCATCAACACTATCCCTCAAAGCACCAAGCCCAAAACCAGCAACATCATAAGTTCCAGGAGCTCCACCCCTAACATCAACACCAACCACACAGCCCTCATCCAAAACAACCACACTAACACCAGTCAACCTTCCACTATCATGACAATGACCAACCCTCACACCATCAACCAAAGTAATCGTATCATTCAACTCCAACCACCACCAAATACTAAACCATCCAACAACAAATTAAATTTAATTGCATAAAACCAATAATAACAGCAAATAAATAAAATAAACCAAAAAACAAAACAAAATTCAATTGAAAATTTTTCAAACACAAAATCAACATCATCACAATTTTTCATAAAAACAAAGACATTAAAACTCAAAGATAGATAAGAAAAACTAAGATTAAAACTATAATCCCAACAATAATAGAAAATATAAAAAATAGAATCATAAAAATAAAATATTATAATTACTAAATAAAAAAGCTAAAATTAAATTAACACATGCGTAACTCTTATAAAAATTAAACACAAAAATAAAACCGATACAACCTTGCAAATCACCTACACCCGCCTACTAAACCACCTAAAGAGGGGAGTTAGAAACGGAAACTGGAGGAGGAGACTAGACCACATCGAAAGAGCATTCTACCGTGCCGCCCTAGCATACTCAAAAATAAAAGGAAAAATAGTAAACTCAACCGTAATTAGAGGTCTCCTCCAAATAATAAGAAAACTCCGTGAAACTCCCCTCCTACGCATATTAAAGGCGGGGTTAAATCGAGCTCAAACTATGCGTGAAAACTTTATTGCAAACGGAGTATTCAATTGGTGTCCACAAGCCAAAAAATGGCTCTCAAACCCCGCCTACATCATGTGGCTAGGCTTAACGGAAGGAGTATACATCCTATCCCCAACACCAACCCCATAAACCACTATCAAAACCTAATTAAACTGAAACCAAATACCAATAAGCAATGAAACCAAACAACCCACAGACTCAAGCACTCCAAATAACAGTAACTGGAAAAGTGCAAAGAGTAGGCTATAGAAGGCACATCCTAGACTTAGCTCAAGAATTAAACCTAAACGGATACATCAAAAACCAACCAGACGGATCAGTCCAAATATTCATCCAAGGACCAAAAGAAAAACTACAAGAATTCATAAAAAGAATAAGAAAACCACCACTCGGAAAAGTAGAAACCATACAAATAAAAGAAGCAAAAACAAACCCAAAAATAAAAACCTTCAAAATAATCTACGGAGAACTAGCTGAAGAACTACAAGAAGGCTTCGGAGCAATGCAAACCGTATTCCTAGAATACTGGAATGAATTCAGAGACTACAGGAAAGAATTTCGAAACTATAGAGAAGAATTTAAAAATTACAGAGAAGAATTCAGAGATTACAGAAATGAGTTCAGAAGCTTCGTCAAAAGAACAGAAGAAAAATTCAACACAATCCTAAACAAATATGGAGAGATATCAGAAAAACTAACAGTAATCCTTGAAACACTAGTAAGAGAATCAAAAGAAACAAGACAAACACTCAACCAAACAATGAAACTACTAAAACAAGCAATAGAAAAACTATCAAAATAAACCAATCTTTTCATGAAAACAGGGATAACATTATATCCTAAAAATCAAATCAATAAATAATGTCATCAATAACTAGCATTCACATCAAAAACTTCCTAAGCCTTAAAAACGTGGAAATGAAACTAGGCAAACTAAATGTACTAGTAGGACCAAACGCAAGCGGAAAAAGCAACATTGCACGCGCACTACAACTATTAGCAAACCATGCAAAAAACGGTATTCCCACATTATCTGGATATAAAAGCTTTAAAGAACTCGCATTTGCATTTGATGAAACTGCAGAGATAGAATTGGAAATTGAAGTCCTAACAGAAGGGCAAGTAATTAAGTATACGTTAATTTTTACGGCTGATGGATATGCTGAACGTGCATGTGTCAATGACCATACTGTTCTTGAACATGAAAGTATACGTCCAGTACATAAAGTAGGCTTCATTCTTACTAATCGGCGAGAAATGGTAACTATATCTACAAAACAACAATCTGTACCTTTACTTAGAGGTAAAAGAGTATACGGGAGTTTATTATCCTCTCTGCCATCAAATGCAATTAAAGAACTACATGTGTTAGCTCATTTATTGCGAAGCATAACTGTCTATTCCTTCTCTCCTGAGAAAATAAGAGGTTATTCAAATGTCAGCAATATCCCAGTTTTAAACTATTATGGAGACAATCTTGCACGCACACTACTATACTTATACCTTGAGAATAGGAGGGTGTTTTCATTTATTGAAGATGTTTTTAGAAACTTCATACCTGAGGTTGAGGAGATTATTCCTCATATTGAAGGT
Organism: Candidatus Culexmicrobium profundum; assembly: GCA_025061245.1. Taxonomy (GTDB): domain Archaea; phylum Thermoproteota; class Methanomethylicia; order Culexarchaeales; family Culexmicrobiaceae; genus Culexmicrobium_A; species Culexmicrobium_A profundum. Next base: position 3,604 of record JANZKD010000082.1, on the reverse strand, counting down.
ACATCCGTTGAGTTGTGGCTTCGTGTTAAAGGTTTATCTGAACCTTTAAGGCCTGCAAATATTTCTGATGGAACTCTCCGTATGCTTGCCTTCATAACTGCTTTATACTCACAGTCAAGTCTAGCTGTATTTGAGGAGCCTGAAAACTGTATTCACCCACATCTCCTCGAAACGTTAATTGATCTAGCCCGCAAAGCACCATGCCAAGTAATAATCACCACCCATTCCCCATACCTGCTAAATCATGTTAAGCCTGAAGAAGTCTACATAGTTGATAAACCAGATACAGCCACAATAGTCAAAAAGCTTGAAAGCATGGATGAAATAAAAGCTGTAAAGAAGCTACTCGAAGAAGGCGGAACACTAGGAGAAGCTTGGTACTCAGGACTAATCGGTGGAACACCAAAAACCGAATAAAATGCAACATCTCATACTCGTAGAAGGTCCAAGTGATAAGGGAGCCATCCAAAAAATTACAGAAAAACTAAATGCAAAGGCCAAAATCCTACTAATGGAAGGAAATAGGCCAAAAAAGGCAATAAGGCTAATCAGAGCAGAATTAGCAAGAAAAGCATACTCAAAAATCATAATACTAAAAGACCTACACAAAAGCACGGAAAAAACCATAAAGGAAAAAATATCAAAAATCATCAAAAACATAAATCATAAAAACATACATGGAGTCATAGTTAAAAGATCAATAGAATCATGGCTCCTAGCAGGAATGGGAATAAAAAACCCAGAAAACATCCTAGATCCAGAAGAACATCTTGATAACATATTAAGAAGAAAAGGAAAAATATACATTAAATCTCCAATAACAACCAAAAAATTAGCAAACAACATCAACCTACAACAAGCAATACAAAACTCAAAAACACTAAAACAATTCACAGAAATAATAAAAGACCCATAACCACAACCACAAAAACATTTAAGTACAACAAAACATACTAACCTCCGACCAAGCATTGAACAAAAACAAAGTCAAAGCAAGAATAATAGTAAAAGGAAACGTACAAGGAGTAGGCTATAGAGCACTAGTAAAAACACTAGCCACAAGAAATCAACTAAAAGGACTAATAAGAAACCTAAAAGACGGATCAGTAGAAATATTTGTGGAAGGAACAAAACAATCAATAAACTGCTTCCTCAAAGAAATAGAAATCAAAGGAGACCCAAAAGATCCACTAAGCCTAAACGTAGAAGACATTGAACTCTACTGGGAAGGAATGGAAGGCTACAAACCAGCATGGAAAGAATATAAAGGCTTCCAAATAGACTACGGCCCCTACAGCTTCACACCAATAGAAACAATAATGCTAGAAAGCCTAGAATGGAGCAAACTACACTTCTCACACATGACCAACACACTAAAAGAAGAACTACCAAAACTAGACAAACAACTCAAAAACATAAACCAAAACATAACAGGAGTCCAAAATAGCATCCAATCAATGAAAAACGATGTAAATGAAAGCTTCAACACAATCCTAAACAAATATGGAGAAATATCAGAAAAACTAACAACAATCCTACAAACACTAACAAACGAATCAAAAACAACAAGAGAGACACTAATCCAAACAATGAAACTACTAAGAGAAGCAATAGAAAAACTATCAAAATAAATCATCAACACATAAATCCAGATATAGAAGAAACTCAATAATTATAGTGACTTTAAAAGACGGAAAAATTAGCTTAATATGGAGATAAGCTTGCTAAAAGCAATTGAAATAGAAAACTTCAGAGGAATTAAAAAAGCCAAAATAGACAACCTAAAACAAATAACCATACTAATAGGCAAAAACGGATCAGGAAAATCAAGCATACTAGAAGCACTATACTTAGTTTCTTCATGTGCATCCAAAGTTGATAATGTTCGAGGAGTCTACAAAATAAATTATGTTGTTTCACGAAGAGGTGGAAGAGGGACCTGGGCTTCTTCCCATCAAGTTTTATGGTATTTAATGGATACCTCAAAAGTCCTACTTATAAAATTACATCTAAAGGATAAAGTTAACCGTTTTCTCGTACTTCATGATAAACTACCACCCACATGGCTTTTGATTAATGACGGTTTATTGGATTTAGAGAAAGGAGAATATCTAAAATCTCCCGATACAGTGCTTTCAATAAAAGCTCCTAATGAACTGTTAAGTGAGCTGGCAGACTTAAAGAAGCTCCTTAAGAATATTGTCTTTATTGATCATACATTACTGTCTGAACCTAAAGAGATTGAGAAGTATGCTTGGGCAAGGGTTGCTGCCAAGAGACTTGACAAACTAATTATCTCAACAATTAGGGAGGAGTTTGAACCTGAAGCTGAAGGTTTAACTTATATACCAATGAATGATGAATATGTCCTATCTCTACAAACTTCCAGAACAACTGTTAGGATTGATGATCTCGGCGATGGAGTTAGAATAGCAATTCTAGCATCTTTACTGCTTTTAGCAACTAATCCAAGTCTCCTACTCATAGAGGAACCTGAAAATCACATGCATCCAGCAGGATTAAAAAGCTATGTGAAATTTATGTTCAAATTGGCTAAGGAGAAAAACTTCCAAATAATAGCCTCTACCCACAGTCTTGAATTCATAATAATCGCAAAAGAAATAGCCAAGCAACTAGGCTTAAAGCTTTCAACCATATTTATAGAGCGCAGCCCAGAAGGCATGGTGGAAACAAGAAACTTCAACCTAAAAGACACTGAAATACTCAGCAAACTAGGCATAGATCCACGCTTCCTATACATCTACTAGAATTAGCCATGCTAATACAACTCAAACCACGTGAAGAAAGCTTCACAACCATACTCTTCCAAAGACTACGAAAACTAGACACCCTACTCCTATGTGAAGGAAAAACCGAAACCAAAGTAATCAAAGCCATAATCAAAAAACTAGGAATACAATTGCATGGAAACGTAGGAGTTACAGATTCTGAAGGGATAAACCAACTATACAATTTAACATATATACTTACTCTCCTCATTTCAAAGACCTTCAAAAAAGTGAGAAAACTAGCCATACTATTAGATTCAGAGCAAATGGCTATAGAAGAAAGAGTAAAAAGCCTAGTAGACAGCCTAAAAGCTAAAGGTTACAACATAAACAACATCGAAAAAACATGCCACCAAACCTACAAGATTAACGGAATAAAACCACCAATATATGTATCCATAAACGGAATACACAGCCTAAACCACTTCCAAAAACACACAATAGAAGACCACGGAGCAATACTACTATCAAAACTAAACCCGAACATAAAAGAAAAAATAAAAACAGCCAAAGACGCCCAAGAAATAATCCACAAAGAAGAACTAGTACCCCTTATAGAAAAATCAAAACCAGAACAAGTAAAACAAGCCTTCAACCACATATACTGCCTACTAAACCAGATATCAAAATAACCAAATGCTACACCACTATACAAAAAGAAGAAAAATAATAGAAACAAGAATAAAAAGCCTATACCTACGCGCAGCAGTAAGAATAATACTTGGAATCCTAATCATACTAATAAGCCTAATACTAACAGGACCAATAAGAATAATACCAATAATAATAGGAGCGTCATAGATACTCTTAGCAAC